>NZ_LMFX01000050.1:0-181326 GCF_001426985.1 Caulobacter sp. Root1472
CCTGCAATGTGTCGCGGTGCGGATGAATCCGGACGCTTTCGGTGCGCAGCCGGACGCCTGTGTTCCGGGAACGGCGGGGACGGACGGTCCTGACCGGATCACCTTCACCGAGTACGACGCCGCCGGCCAGGTCAAGAAGGTGACCAGCGGCTACGGGGTCGCGCCGCAAGTGGACAAGGAGGTTGTCGAGTACACCGACAACGGCCTGGAAAGGATCGTCGCCGACGGCAAGGGCAACCGCACGACCTACGAGTATGACGGCTTCGACCGGCTCATGAAGGTGCGCTATCCGACGGCGGGGAACGGCGCGGTCAGCTCGACCACCGACTACGACGGCTATTGCTATGATCTGGCTGGCAACCGCACGACCTGGCGGCGGCGCGATGCGGGGACAGCCTTAGACTGCTCGGTGGTCACCTTCACCTACGACGCCCTGAACCGCGCCCAGAACGGTCTGCGCGGCGAAACCTACGGCTACGACAACCTGGATCACCGCACCTCGGCGACCTATGGCGGCCAGACCGCCTGGGCGGCCTTCGACGCCCTGGGGCGGCTGACCAGCGAGACCGTCGGCCAGACCCTGAGTAGCGGCCGGACCATGAGCTACGAATATGATCCGGCCGGTCATCGCACCAAGATCACCTGGCCAGACACCGCGCCGACCTTCTTCGTTACCTACAAGTACGACGCCACCGGGGCGCTCACCGAGGTGCGCGAGAACGGCGCCGGCCTTCTGGCGACCTACAGTTATGACGACCTGGGCCGGTTCAAGAGTCTGGTGCGCCCCAACGGCCCGACCACCAGCTATGGCTACGACGCCGCCTCGCGGCTGACCTGCCTGAGCCACACGGTGGCCTGTCCCAATGCTGGCGGCACCTGGACCTTCGCCTATAACCCCGCCGGCCAGGTCAAGGCCCGCATGGCCAACGACATGCGGTACGAATGGAGCGGGGGCCAGGCCAGCAAGACCTACACCGTCAACGGCCTGAACCAGTACGACACGGTGGCGGAGACCACGATGGTCTATGACCACCGGGGCAACCTGACCAACGATGGCGCCACCGCCTACGGCTACGACCTGCTCAACAACCTGACCTCGGCCGGAACCGCCGGCCTGACCTACGAGCCTTCGGGCCGGCTATGGTCGGTGGCCAGCGGCGCGACCACCACGCAGTTCCTCTATTCGGGCCCAGACATGGTGGCCGAGACGAATACGTCGGGGCAGATCCTGCGCCGCTACGTGCCAGGCGCAGGGACCGATGCGCCGATCGTCTGGTACGAGGGCTCGGGGACCGGCGACCGCCGTTGGCTGCTGACCGATCCGCAAGGCTCGATCGTGGGGGTGACCAACGCCTCGGGCGTGGAGGTCTGGACCAACACCTACGACGAATACGGCATTCCGGCCGCGGGCAATGTTGGCCGGTTCCAGTACACCGGCCAGGCCTGGATCCCGGAGGCGGGGCTCTACCACTACAAGGCTCGCGCCTATTCCCCGACCCTGGGACGGTTCATGCAAACCGACCCCACGGGCTACGATGATGGCCTCAACTGGTACGCCTACGTCGGCAATGATCCGATGAACGCCTATTCCCCGACCCTGGGACGGTTCATGCAAACCGACCCCACGGGCTACGATGATGGCCTCAACTGGTACGCCTACGTCGGCAATGATCCGATGAATAAGCGCGATCCGACAGGCGAGGTCACGGTTGTGTGCAACACGACCACTAATGACAAGGGAGAGGTAAAAACAACCTGTCACGCTCTTCCGGACAATCGCAAAGATACTCATGTCGTGATGAAGTATGAGGGAAAAACGTACGAGACTATAGAATTAAAAGGAGATTTTCGATATAATTCTACGACTAATGCACTTGTTGTGGAAAAGGCTGAGCTGTCCAATATGGTATTTTCTATGGGTGGGATGCAGTCAACGCAAAATTCCACATATAGAGTGACGCCTAGCGTAGCAAGTAAACTTGGAACCTTGACCTCCCGAGCGGGAGAGCAGACGGGTGACGTTGCAAGATCTCGTGGCGCGAGTGCTGCTGTCGTGCGAGAGATGGGGCCGTGGGCAAACAAGCCTCTCGGCGAAACTGCCCAAGCGGCTGTGCGGGGGGATACAAAAGCCCAACAAGCGATTAAACTTACCAAGGATGCGAACCGACTTGGGCAGAGGTATTAGTGATCGGTCATGCGTAGAGATTTTGCCATAGAATACGATAAAATTTTCGGCCAAACTTGCCGTGGAATATACGGTAAAGGAGCGCTTTTTTGCGACGATGAGACAAAGTCCTTCGAGGCTGTAACTATAGAACTCGATACTCATCAGCTAAATTTTCGCGTATGTGCGGATAGTGACGAAATAATTTATGATATTGTTGAAAGGGAAGGTGAAAAAAGTGAGGATCTCTCAAATATATTATTTGAAGAATTTATTGGGAATGAGTTGGGATATATTTGGTCCGCAAATAACTGGTGTGGTCATGAAGATATGATTGTAATTTCATTTGAGGGTGTTGATCCAAATATTTTATTCGTCGGTGTTTCTTCGATGATCAGAATTTATAGGGCGGCGAAAATAAAGTTTCCCGAGTTGGGGAATGATGCGTCGCAGGAGCTGACGGGTTAACGGAACTGACAAGCTAATCGGCAGTGGCTGTGCGATTTGTAGGGCGGCCAGGGCACTGTCATCTGTGGACGGCCCCCTCGCCGCAAGGGTGAAATTGGGCCGAGCTGAAGATCTGTCGGGGTGCGGTTAGCTGTCCGACCTGTTGGCGCAGCGTTCACGCCGCCACCCATTCGGGGGCCAGGCTCCAGACCGACCAGCTTGCCGCCGTGCGCCAGGCGTTGGCCACAAGCTCCGCGCCTGACGATCAGGCCTGATCGCCGGCCCTATCACCCTTTCAGCCAGCCTCTTCCCGCGCCCGCCAGGGCGTGCGAAAGCTCATGGCCAAGGTCTTGAAAATCGAATCCGCGCGTCCATGCGCGCCGCCAAAACGGCCTCAAGGGCCAAATCGGCGCTCCGGGCAAACATCGCCCGCGTGAGCCGCCGCAAAGCCAGGTGGCGTCAGGGAAAATCGCCCGATGTATGGCCGGGCCGCGTCGGGGGAATCTGTCTCTCCAAACCGACCCTTCAGGCTACAAGGACGGCCTGAACTGGTACGCCACGTCCATAATAATCCGCTGAGCCACGGCGACTCGACTGGGCTCGTAGCTATGCAGCAAACCGGCGCCCTAAGCGGAAGAGTGCGGGGGCGGCCGCGCTAGCGGCCATTCTTGCGCAGGCTCCCACCGGTGTCGTCTCCAATGAATCCTGCAGCGTCGAGGTTCGCGTAGTAAAACTATCGAAAGTTCCGCCATATTCTGGGTTCTTGAGAACGTTTGTGAGGATCGCTGCGGAAACTACGACTGGGGATGTAATGGAGTTCCAGTATCCATATATGTTGGTCGGCGATCGCCTGCCTAAAGTTGGGGAAATCTGTCACATCACGTATCACGTGGCGGCGGTTCGCGGTGTTTCCGGTGCTGAAAGTGTAGAATTGGAAGCGGCAAATATCATTGATGCTGCTGCATGTTCGAAAAACAGGAGTGAGCACTCTCCTCCAAGCGATGGAGTCAATTGAGCGAGATTGTTGAGGTGCCTCGTGAGGCGCTCAACTGGCTCTCCTGGCAGATGGGCTCGGCGCCGTTCGTGAGCGGCGGCTTTGGCCACTTCTACGCCTACGCCCCCATGCACATCCAATACGCCGTTGACCGTTACGCGATGGAGTTTCCGGTGCGTGGCGTTGCCCCCCGAGGGGGCTTCCTGTTAAGCGGCGTTTCGAAGAACAGCATCAATCCGCACTTCTGGATCGAGGCGGACGGGCTGAGGATGTGGATCCTGAAGACCTGGCGCCTGGCTTTCGGCGACCTGAAGCAGGTCGACGCGCGCAAGACCATGGGCGGGGTCGCGCTGATCTTTCACAGCGCAGCGGAACACCGGGTCTTCATCGTGCGGTTCGCCGATGCGGCCCTGGCGCGCTCCGCATTCGCGCGCGTGGTGTCCTCGGCGCCGCTCACCGAGGAAGCGGCTATCCTGCGCGACGGCGACGCCAGGGGAGCGACACGCGGCCTGTCCCGCTACGACGGACCGCTTGGATAAAGTTCCCCCGTCCAGCCTAGATGCGGTCGCAGCGCTCCCAGGCGGCTGGCGCAGTCGCGATGCGCTTGCCCGAGAACTATCTCGAAGGTCCGCAGACGCCGCGGCGGGAATCGTGATGGCCGAAAACAGGCGTTGAGTTGCAACGGAACAGAAAACCTACATGACGCTTTGGTTTGCCGATCAAGGGGACGACGCGTGACCCTCTTGACGAGCAAAAGCGTCTGAAAACTGCCGGCGGCGCTTCAGGAAATTCCGCTCATGAAACTGCGTTGACGCGAAATCCGCGCCACTCTGAAAACCCTCATCTTTCCGTTTCATACTCCCATGAATGGTCTGCGTCTGTTCACGCTCGGATCATTCGTTCCTTGGGAATATCCTGGGAGCGGCCGCCTTTCGGCGCTCTCAGACTCTCCACGCACCACTGGCCGACCACTCTTTATATAGCGGCCGCGCCCCACCCTCACCCCTTCCCTGAACACATCCCCCGTTGTGCACAACTGCACAACGGCACACGTGCACGCCTGCATATTAGGAGCCGGAACCGATGAAAGTCGTCGCTATCGCCATGCAAAAGGGAGGGGGCGGAAAGTCCACCTTGACCCGATCTCTCGCCGTCGCTGCGTCCAACGCGGGCTTGATGACTCTCGTCCTGGACATGGACCTGCAGCAGTTGGTCACTCAGTGGTCGCGCCGGCGACCCGAGGGCTCGCTCCCGGCCGTCATGTTCAGCACAGAGCTGGACCTGGGCGTTCAGATCGAGCGCGCCCGGTCCGCCGGCTGCGACTTGGTCGTGATCGATACGCCGCCAGCGGCCAGCTCGCAGGCCGGCGCCGCAGTAGAGTGCGCCGACCTGGTGCTGATCCCCTGCACCCCAGACATCGAGGCCTACGAGCAGCTGCCCCGAACCGTGCGCCTGGCGCGGAACACCGGGACGCCGGCGGCCGCGGTGCTGACCATGGCGACGCCCAACAGCCGATCCGAGACCGAGGTCGCGCGGAATCATCTTCGACAAGGCAAACGTCCCGATGTCGCCCGTCGTGATCCATCGGCTGAAGGTCCATCGTGACGCCAGCCGCGGCGGCCAGTCCGCCCAGGAGCTGACAGTCGACAGTAAGGGCGCGGCGGAGATCTCCGAGCTGTGGGCCTGGCTGAACGCCGAGTTGCTGCAGCAGGACAAGGTCGCAACCATGAAGCGGAGCGCGTGATGGTCACGAAGAACGCTCAAGCCGCCGCCTTCCCGGACGCCCTGGGCAAGGGCGATCCGGAGCCACCCCCGCCACCACCAGCAGCAGCGCGATCGGCGTCTCGGCTAAGCGATCGGTCCCGAGAAGCCCGCAAACACATCGGGGGCTATTTCGAGCAGGAGATGGTCGAGAAATTCGCCGTCCTGAAGGCCCGCCTGGGCATGGACAATTCCGAGCTGATCAAGAAAGCGATCGACGCGCTGTACGCCAGCGAGTCGGCACGCCGGGCCTTTGGGGAGAGACCGGATGGAAGGCGGTAAAGCTCCCCGCTACAACGGGGCGCAGCCCAAGGGGCAACCCCGCCGGCGGCTTTTGAGTCTTGGCATGCAAGGGTCCCGATTTCACTCGCGGCAGTCGATAGTCCGCCGACTAATGCGCTCCGTACGCCCCCCTTAAGCTCTCGCCTCGAACTCCGCGATCTTCTTCAATAAGGCTTCATGGTTTGAAATAACCACCTGCACGCATAGGTCAAATAGGAATGCCATATCAACGAACATGTTGACCTGCCCAGAAACACCGACGTGTAGTACACCAACTTCTTTTATCAGGAAGTGCGCAACAACATCCCTATATTTCTTCTGCAGCACCCTGCTATAGAAGTC
This sequence comes from Caulobacter sp. Root1472, assembly GCF_001426985.1. Taxonomy (NCBI): domain Bacteria; kingdom Pseudomonadati; phylum Pseudomonadota; class Alphaproteobacteria; order Caulobacterales; family Caulobacteraceae; genus Caulobacter; species Caulobacter sp. Root1472. The sequence continues at coordinate 5,991 of NZ_LMFX01000050.1, forward strand.
CGCCATCGGCCACCCAACGTACTCTTTAAGGCCATCCGAAATGTCGACGTGATCAGGCACAATTTCTTTTGCTTTATCCAGCTGAATGCCTAGCGCAGCCGCACGCTTTCGGGCCTCTCCGCGCAAAACCCCGAATATTCCCTCAAGTATTTTATACAGACATAGTATTTTGTAGAATGGGCTTTCAGAGTTCTTGCTCTCTCTGTATAGGGCATATATCGGCATCAATTCTATAAATAGAACTTCTTCGGCATTTCCAACCACAACCGGCCTATCCGGAGACACAATTTCTATTGTTGTGGTCAGATTTTTTTCATCTGTTACCCTCAGCATTCCCGTTCGAAGAGGTACACGAGCAATATAGCTAAGATGGTCAAGAACGACCGACGCTGAATTCGCAAGCTTTCCCATGGCCTCATCTGCGCTCTTGGCCACAACATGCCCACGTATTATAGATGCTTCGCGCAAGCTGTTTAAATGCAGCTGAAATGCACCGGATAAGGTTTGGAATTCTGCACCAAATCCGTTCGGAAATACTAGATGCGAGCCACCATCCTCCTCTGCAAACCCGAAATTTAGCACAGGCGACGTCGCGGCGTATTTCGCTAATAATATATCGACGAGAAACGTGCGCTCTGAATTGTCTGTGAGGCGCGCCCTATCGTCAGAATCACCTCGACCGGTATCGACGACCGTAGTGATTGTATATCGTGCCCCAGGGGCACCTAAATCTTCGACAGAGAAGCTCCCACCAGCGCTTCCACCCACCCCTATCAATCTATGGTCCAATGAAGGCCTCCTCATAGGCGTGGATCTACATTGCGACATTGCGCAATCAGAGATCCAGAATCCGCATCGCTCGCTTGCCTGCACCGAGGCACCGCATCGACGATATCGTTAAGCAAGATCGTCAGCTAGACGCGATAACCTCGGACCACCGCTCCAAGCGAAAAACCAGAATGCAATCGAGAACGCGATACTCAAGGCCAGCGACACGACCAGGTATTTCCCAAAGGCCCATGGAAAGAAGCCAGAAACTACTGACCAGAAACATAGGCTGGAAATTGACACCACATATACCACGATGATATCTGCAACAGTCTCCCGGTGTCGCGTCACCTTCACGTCGAATAACTTTTTACCTAACTTTTCAGTCTCTGAGGCAGCTCGCTTAATTTGGGCTAATTCCTCCTTCCAAGCTTTCTTTAACAGCTTGTAGGTCGCAAATGACCCAGCTTGCATTTGCATGTACAAACCGAGAAGTTCGTTCGACTTTTGATTCAGATCCTGCTCGAAGTTGCCAACGCTCTTTTCGGCGGCTTTTGTTATTGCTGCTGGTATGGTGTTTTGAAAATACTCTTCTATTTGCGCGGCGAAGGCCGCATCTCGTTCCTTCTGCTCTTCTTCCGGAACGATTCCTTCAGGAAACCTCCACCTATCAGCAATGGAGTTCGCCTGGCGAAACTGATCCTGCAAATCATCCCCCCGAGATAGTTCAGCCAATTCTCTCGTGAGCCAGTCTTTGAAATAGCTAGAATGCGGCATCGCCGACATTTCCGGCTGTGGTGTTTCAGATAGCAATTTTAGCGCTTCGCACTGTCTGGACATGGTATTTATCGACAGGGTTAAGGCGCGCTGGTTATTCTCTAAGATGTCCACTCTTGACTGGACCTCCCCAGACCCCAGCGGAAGCTCCACGACACCTTCATCGCGCCACCTGAGAGTAAATTGTGCGACGTAGTACAAAGTGGCCACGCATAAGCCGGAGACGACAAGGGTCATCGCCTCAGTCGACAACTTAAAGCCCGCGAGGGAGAGATCTGTAGGTTTGGGAAACTGGGCGGCAGCGGCAATCGCTACGGTGGCGGCATATGCGAGAACCGTCTTCTTGTACTCGTGGTAGTTCCCGGTGAACGTTCCCTTTTCGCTTAGCTGACCAGCCACATCCCACCTCGATTCAGAACGGCGATCTCGCATCATTTTGCGTCGCTGGAAGCGAGCATATACTAGCTTGTGCAAAGGCAACCGCTGCCCCGACAGCCTATCGCCGCCGCTGGCTCAACTCCGCCCTCAGCGAACGCGCTTCATTGCAACGAATCCAACACAAAAAGCCGGCAGGCGAGGCGGGGGGACTAGCGCCGCGCTCCGGGGTGACCCGTGGTCGCGGCCTGCGTTCCCGTCTTGTTCTCATTCCTGGATCGGCCTAACGGTGCGGTCATGGTCGACGTCTACAGACCCCCGAAGGGATGGACTGCTACGAGCGGAACGCTGGAGCCTGACCGCACGCTGGCCGGCTACCTCGCGCGTGGACAGGGCGTGCGCGGGCACTGCCAGACCAACGACAGCTCATGGGCGCGATCTCGCCGCCGGCGCGAAATATCCGGAAGCCAGGGGAGAGCGGCCTTGCAGATCATGCGTCGCCCAAGGTGTCGCGCCCATCCGGTATTGCCTAGGCCCATGACCCTCGACGCACTCGACAAGATGATCGACCTATCCGTTCCAAGGCCCGACGGCATGCGGGAAATCTGCGGCGCTGCACGACGTCTCCTAGCGGCCTGATGCTGTTTGGCATGATCCGGGTGGACGATTTGTTGGCCGCGCGTGGATGAAACATCTGGCCGCCAAAGGCCGTCCAGCATGGCACAGTCCGGACGGATCTTCGGCTGTCTGCACGCAGGCGTTAAGCGGCTGAGCGGCGCAGTTGTTCGATCCGTTCGAGCGCGACAGTCTCAACCGTGGTCTGAAGCGAACCTACCCGCTCCTCCAGCCAAGCCAGATGCTCTTCGGATATCTGGTAGTGGGGAGAATAACGGGCTTCGACATACGCGCGTCGGATTAAGTCAAAGCCCTGACGTTCGAACTTGTTGGTACGCGGCCAGATGCCGATCAGTCGAGCATCCAGGGATTCTGCTCGATCACGCAGGAGGTTCAGCCGATGGGTCTTGGCGCTGTAGAGCGTCAGGGCGAGGATGAGGCCGTGATATGCGCGCTCAACTGCCTGGTGCAGCTGAAAAGCGGCCTCTTTGGGCCGGCTCTGGCCGCGCACGTAACGGGCGGTGTCGAGGAATCCGACTGCGCTCGCATGCCATTCGTCGAAATAGGCCTTGGTTTCGACGTATGCATCTTGCGGTGAAAGCGCCACGGGCGCCGCAAACGGAAAGCCTTGCTCGTCGAAAAGTTTGATCCCGTCTCTGAGGATGTCCGTAAAGAAGTAGCGGCCCAGACGCAGTTGTTCGTTCACGTCATCAAGGCTGTGGACGATGAAGTTGGACTGGGTGCGCAGGCGCTCGCCCGACGCCAGTTCGCGTAGCAGGGCTTCGTCGGCCTTGGCCCAGAATTCCTCCAGGTCCGTGAGGTCCTCGTGGTTGACCACCACCAGGATGTCGTAATCGGAGAAGTAGCGGCCCTTGGGATCTTCGACCCAGTCGCCGCGGGCGTAGCTGCCGAACAGGATGATCTTCAGCAGCTTGCCATTGCGAAATCGCGGCATGGTCCGCCGGCTGAGCGCCTCGGCGAAGCCTGAGCGCAGCACCTCGACCACAAGGTCGAGTTCCCGGCGTTTGCCGGCCGGCAGGTGATCCAGCGAAGTCTTCATCGTGCCTTTCGTCGCTCGTGACGCGTCCGGGTTGCGGAACGTGCCGCACTTAGAGCGAGTCTAAGTCCATGCGGGGGCGGCACGCCACCCTCTGTGCAAGGGCTTTGCCGATATTCGCCGTATATTCATCCTATATAGAACGGCGGGCGTGGGCGGCGTTTCTCGGCTGCAGCCCGTGCGCCATCTCGATCCCCGGCGCGCTCGACTTCGGCCCCTCATCGCCCGATATGATGTCTGACCGGCGACGATAGCTCGGGCATGCCGAGCCAGCGCCGGGCGAATATTCGCGCAATATACTGGCTATATATTCGAAGGGAGACAACCCTGACGTGAGTTGGCTTGCGCCTGCGTATCCTCGATCGACGCCGGTACGCGCGGAAGCTTGAGCGGCTGCGTAACGGTGGTTCGATGGTATGGATTTCGAGGATCTCTGTTCAGACGGGCGGCGACGCGACTTGCGGCGAAGAAAGGCCGCCGACCAAGGCAGAGCCCAAAAGCTGGCGGCTCACAGACGATTCTCTCAAGCCGCGCCGGCAAGCTGTTGCCGCCAGATGCAAGGAGCCCCTGGCGATCCATATCGGCGTGACAGCACGGCAGCTGGAGTGCCTGGCTTGGGTGGCGGAGGGTAAAACCGCGGCGGAGATCGGCATTATCCTCGGCATATCGGGACGAACCGTCGAAAAGCACGTCGCCAGGGCTTGTGAACTCTTCGGCGTCGCACGCCGTATTCAAGCGGTCGATCAAGCCCGGCGCTTGGGCCTCCTCACTGACAACTAACGCAGCGGCCTGGAGCGAGGTCTAAGAAACCCAGCGGTGGTGACGCTGTACGAGATCGCTACTGCGCTGAACGTCCAACCCATTGATCTGCTGAAGCCGGTCTGAGGCCGGTGCGGCACATAGCCAGCGGCGCGACCGAAAAACGCCCCTAACTCCGGAGGCCAGCGCAACCTGACTCTTCTCCGATCTGGGAAGGTCCGCCTTCGGGCGGCGAGAAATGCCGAGGTCTCGATTATCCCGCGACCGGCAAACCTGGCGCAGGTTCGCCCCTCGCCGCCAGATGACTGCTGTCGGACACGGCTGCTCCGCCGACTCGACGCGTGGGGATTCATTTTGACGTTCGCCGGTGGGTAAAACCACCCAGGTGGGCCGCGTAGGCTTGCGCATCGCGCGTCCTCCCGGGCCGGCTCAGTCTCCCTCGGAAGGGAGACGTCATGCCCATCGATCCTGCAACAGCTCTTGGCTTGAGCATCGCCTGCGCGCCGGGCGTCGCCCCGCAGACCTTGCTGGCGGTTGTGAAGGTCGAAAGCGGCTTCGAGCCGCTGGCGATCGGCGTCAACGGCCGCCCGGCCAAGAGGCTCAGACCCGCCTCCCGCGAGGAGGCGGTCGGCGCCGCCAGCCGGCGGATCGCAGCGGGGCAAAATCTCGACCTTGGGCTGGGGCAGATCAATTCAAGGCAATTGCCGCGTTTGGGCCTGAGCCTCCACGACGTTTTCGACCCGTGCGCCAACCTGGCGGCTTCGGCCAGGATTCTTGTCGAAGGCTACAACCGCTCCCGTCGGCTTGGGGCTTATGAGCAGCGGGCGGTGCGCGAGGCGTTGTCACTCTACAACACCGGCGATCGTGAGCGCGGCTTTCGAAACGGCTACGTCGCCAAGGTGGTTCAGGCCGCCGGCCAACTTGCCCCGGTGAGCTGGGACGCCGCCAGGCCCGCCGTAGCTTCGAGAGCCGATCCTGTAGCGCTGCCTGAGCCGCCGCTGTGGGACGCCTTCGCCCGCGCCCGGATGCGAAGGGCCGCCTTCGTCTTCTCACCCAACACAGGATCCTTGCCATGAAAGCGCGTCCGCGACTTGTTCAAGCCTCTCTGATGGCCGGCCTCTTGTCCCTGGCGGCGACCAGTCCGGCTCTGGCTCAGAGCGCCGGAGGCGACCTGGGCGGCTTCATTCAAAACCTCATTGATCTTCTCAACAGCAACGTAATCCGCGGCCTGGCCATCCTGGCGGTGATGATCACAGGCATCATGTGGCTGTTTGGGCGCCTGGATCTGCAACGGGCGGGCACGGTGGTCGTAGCGATCATCGTCACCTTCGGCGCGGCGACGATCGTCGATCTCGTCACAGGGGCGGGTGGATCATGAGCCCAGCCGACGCGAGCGAAGAGCGCCTGACCGAGGACACCTTGTTCTTGGCTTGCACCCGGCCGACCATGGTCGCAGGCGCACCGATGGAAGCCGTGGGCCTCATCGCCATGACCACGGCCGTCGCCTTCCTGGCGGGTCGCTCTCTAATCTACTTGCTGATCGCGCCGGCACTCTGGCTGACATGCCGGGCTATCTGCCGCAACGATCACAACGCCTTTCGGATCCTGCTCGCGTTTGTCAGGACCCGCAGCCGAGCCACCAACCGCGCTGCGTGGGGCGGCGGTTCGCCGACGCCGTTGGCGCTGCGACGTCGGTTCATCCCCCAGGAGGTGGACCGTGGCTGACTCTCTGGTCGCCCGACCTAAGCCCGCCTGGCTGAAGCGCGAACGCGACGGATCTGAGGACCTTCCCTACACGCGGCATGTGACCGACCAGATCGTCGCGCTCGACAGCGGCGCCTTGATGCTGAGCTTGCGCGTGAACGGCGCCAGCTTCGAGACTGCCGACATCCGCGATCTCAACGACTGGCACGCCAAGCTCAACGGCGCCTGGCGCAACTTGGCCTCCGAACAACTGGCGATCTGGCACCATCTGATCCGCCGCGAACAAAGCCAGTATCCAGAAGGCGATTTCCGGTCCCAGTTCGCCAGACAGCTGGATCAGGCCTATCGCGGTCGCATGGAGGCCCAAAAGCTCTATGCGAACGAGCTCTATCTGACTCTGGTTCTTCATCCGGGGCGCGACCCTTCAGATCGCGCGCAGCACCTTCTGGGCCGGTGGGCCGGCAGCGCGAACGACGCACGGGCACTGACGGAGCGAACGAAGATTCTGGCCGATGCCGGGCGTGACCTTGGCCAGCATCTTGCCCGGTACGGCGTCACGCCACTGACGCTCTATCAGCGCGATGGTCTCATCTTCTCCCAGCCGCTGGAGCTCCTGCGGTTGGTGCTCAGCGGCCGGGCCGAACCGGCTCCCCTCGTGCGGGGCCGACTGGGACAGGCGATCTACGCCGATCGCGTGATCTTCGGGCGCGAGGCGTTGGAAATTCGCGACCCGGCCCGAGCCCGCTTCGCCGGCATTCTGGGCATAAAGGAATATCCCGCCGCCACACGGCCTGGGCTTTGGAATGGATTGCTGTCGGCGCCGTTCGCCTTGGTGGCGACCCAATCGTTCAGCTTTCTCTCCAAGGCGGCGGCCAGCGCGGTGTTGAGCCGCAAGCAAAATCAGATGCTAAGCGCCCGCGACCGTGCTGCATCTCAGATCAGCGGCCTCGATCAGGCGCTCGACGATCTGACCTCAAACCGTTTCGTCATGGGAGATCATCAAGCCTCGGTCCTGGTCTACGCTGATGACATGCGCCAACTGGGCGAGCGTCTGTCCAAGGCGCGGGTCCTGCTCGCTGATTGTGGTCTGGTCGCGGTGCGCGAGGACCTAGGACTGGAAGCAGGCTTTTGGGCGCAGTTTCCAGGCAATTTCCGACATCGCGTGCGCCCCGCGGCGATCAACAGCCGAAACTTCGCGGCTTTCGCGCCCCTTCACGCCCATCCGGCGGGGCGGGCGAGCGGCAATCATTGGGGACCTGCGGTCGCCCTGATGCGCACCGCATCCGGCTCACCCTACTACTTCAACTTTCACGTCGGCGATGTGGGTCACACATTTATCTGCGGTCCGACCGGCGCGGGCAAAACCGTCATTCAAAACTTCACCTTGTCACAGGCTGAGAAGTTTGGGGCAAAACAGGTCTTCATCGACAATCGGCGCAGCGCCGAGATTTTCGTGCGCGCCTGCGGCGGAACCTACTTGGAGCTGAAGCCTGGGGTTCCGACCGGCCTAGCGCCGTTCAAAGCGCCGCACGACGGACCCGGTCAGCGAGTCTTTCTCGCAAGTCTCGTGCGCCAACTGGCCGCGCCGGCCGACAGACCGCTGACGCCGAACGAAGCCCTGGCCATCGACGACGCTGTCGCGGCCCTGGCGCGGCTGGCCCCGGCGCAGCGCTCCCTTGCGGCCGTCCGCGCGCTCCTGGGTCAGCGCGACCCTTCCGGCCTCGGCGCTCGGCTTGAGCGCTGGTGTCGAGGCGGCCCGCTGGGCTGGGTGCTCGACAATGACGTCGACCTGCTGGACCTGGAGCCCGACTTTGTCGGCTTTGACATCACCCATTTTCTCGATCTGCCGGAGATCCGCACTCCGATTATCCTCTACCTCTTCCATCGCATCCAAGCTCTGGTCGATGGCCGTCGTCTGATCGTCGACGTCGACGAATTCTGGAAGGCTTTGGGCGACGAAGCGTTTCGTGGCCTCGCCCGCGAAGGTCTCAAGACCTATCGCATGCAAAACGCCCTGATGGTCTTCGCCACCCAATCGCCGGCCGACGTGCTGGCCTCGCCGATCGCGCCCACGATCCTTGAGCAGTGCGTCACCAAGATCTTCCTACCCAACCCCCATGCAAGCCGGTCCGACTACATCGACGGCTTTGGTCTGAGCGAGCGCGAGTTCGCCTTGGTCCGCCACGAGCTGGCGCCGCAACAACGGCGCTTTCTGATCAAGCAGGGCGTGGATTCGGTGGTCGCCGAGCTTGGTCTTGGCGGCCTGGACGACGCGTTGGCTGTGCTTTCGGGCCGTACCGAGACTGTCGGGCTGCTCGATCGGGTACGCGCCGAACATGGAGACGATCCCGCTTTCTGGATGAAGCCCTTTCAAGAAGCCAGGAGACGCCTATGAACCGTCACCGCGCCGCAGCGGTTGCCGCCGCAATCCTTCAGCTCACCGCGTGCGTCGAGACCGCTCGAGCCCAGGTGATGGTCTACGACGCTCATAGCTACGCCAGTCTCGTTCGTCAGGCGGCCACGGCTATGGACCAGCTGGATGCGATCAGGCGGCAGGTCGATCAGACCAAGGCCCTCTATGACAGCTTCAACGCCCCCTCCCAGATCGGCGCGATTGCGGGCCTTCTGGATGCGCCGGAGCTGCGCGCGGTCGCACCTGACCTCAACCTATACCTCGCCGCCAGCCGCGGCGACTTTCAAGCGCTTGGCCAGGTCGGGGCCCGGGCGAAAGCCCGCCGTGAAGAAAGCCGGCTCTATACGCCCAGGGGCGGCGACCAGGGTGATGACGATCTTGATAAAAACGGTGATCGCATCGCCCGCGACCTGTCCATGGCCGAGCACGTCGCAGATGTCGCCGCCCAACGCCGCGACGGGCTTGAGCACATCGCGACCGCCCTGGCCAAGGCGCCCAACGTTCGCACGGTGATGGACATTCAAGCCCGGCTCGCCGCCGAGCAGGCGATGATTGGCGCCGACCAGATGCGTTTGCATGGCCTGGCCATGGCGCAGGCTGCGGAAGACCGCCTGCGGGTCCAGCGCGAGCAGGAACGCGCCAAGGCCGAGCGGGCCGCCCGCATCAGGCTTTACCAGGAGGCCTTCTGATGATCGCGCGTCAGCCTGTACGCACGTGGCGCTGGGTTTGGCCCGTTCGAGCGCCTCGCGTTTGGCCGGTCCGGGTTTGGCCGGTCCAACGGGCCAGGCCCGCGCCTCCTGGCCGCGGCCTTGGCCAGGGGGGCCATGTCCATGTCTGACTTTGCGATCTTCAGCCCAGCCTATGTTTACGTCGACGGCCGGCTGGACCAATTCCTCCGCGACGGCGTCGGCCGCGCGGTGGCGGAGCTTCAGCCACCTCTGCGGGCGGCCTTGGTGCTTTACGTGATGCTGTACGGCTTTGCGATCATTCGTGGAGCCATCAGCGAGCCGATCATGGATTTTGCGGTCCGCTCGATCAAGCTGGTGATCATCTACAGATTGGCCACGACCGTGGCCTACGACGACTACGTCACCCAGCCCCTGTTTCATCTATTTCCCGATACGGTCGCTAAGGCGATTTCCGGGACCTCGATCAGCGATCCTGGCGCGGCCTTCGATCAGTTCCTCAATCGCGTCGCCTTCCTTGCCGACAAGATCGCCGACAAGGCGACGCTTTCGGACCTATCGCCTTGGATCATGTCGGGCGCGGTCGCGATCGTCGGCGCCCTGGCCGCGGCCCTTGGCTTTGGCGTGGTCCTGGTCACCAAGGTGGCCTTGGCCTTCATCGTCTGCTTGGGGCCGTTTTTCGTCGCCTGCTCGCTCTTTGAGGCCACGCGCCGCTACTTCTTCGGCTGGCTGAGCCAGGCGGTGAATTACATCATCCTTTTTGGGATGGTGATCGCCATCTTTCAACTGGTGCTGTCTTTGGTCGACGCCCAGTGGGACTCGATCACGGGGCTCGACCCCATGAGCGCCGGACTGCTTTTCATCAGTCTGTGCATTCTGGGCGCCATCTTCTTCCTTCAGACCCCTGCCATGGCGGCCGGTATCGCCGGCGGCGCCAGCATGGGCCTTGCGGACTTCGGCTACGCCGCCGCCTCGGCTTTCCGCGGCCCCAGCGTCAGGAACCCGCCGGGGCCTCGCCTCGTCGACAGCGGCGGATCGATCCGCCCCACAGGACGCTAGCCATGCGCCCAAGAATGCTCGTCCTGGTGTTGGCGATCCTGACGACCGGCTGCACCCATGATCCGGCTAAGCCCACGGGCTGCCATGGCGCCAGACGTCCGGCCAACCCGTTCGGGTCGATCCTTCCATCGCCGCCCGTCGTCGCTCCTCTCTCGAACCTTGGCGAGCCAGTCTCGAGCCCCGCTTCAGGCGCGGCCCGATCCGAAGCGACGTTTCCTTGCGTGAGCCAACCATCATGACTGGCGTGCCCAGCCCCGAACTCAAAGCCTATTTCGCCGAGGCTCGCAGCTGGGAGCAGGATCGACTGGCGGCCGCCCTTCGATCCAAACGCCTGGCCTGGGCGGCTGCGGCCGGCTCAATGGCCTTGACCATTGTCGCCGTCGGCGCGGTGGCGGCGCTCGCGCCCCTCAAGAGCGTCGAGCCCTTCGTGGTCCGCGTGGATCGCGCGACCGGCTCGGTGGATGTCATGAGCGGCCTGAAGGAGGGGCGTGAGCTGTCCTACGAAGAGGCCGTCAGCAAGTATTTCCTGGGCGTCTATGTTCGGGCTCGGGAAGCCTGGCTGCCAGCCGCGGGGGAGGCCAACTTCAGCCAGGTCTCGATCATGTCCGCTCCCGAAGAGCAGCAGCGTTGGGCCAAGGCTTTTGCCCCCACAAACCCCGCTAGTCCGCAACTCGCCTATGGATCCAACGGTCAGGTCGAGGTCGCCATCAGGGCGATCAGCTTCCTCAATCCGAAGGTCGCCAACGTTCGTTTTCACCGCGTCGTTCGCCAGGGACCCCAGACCTCGGAGAGCGACTGGATTTCGACGATCGCCTTCACCTACACCAGCGCGCCCATGCTTGAGGCCGATCGGCTGCGCAATCCGCTTGGCTTCCAAGTCACGTCCTACCGGGCCGATCCGGAGGTGGCGCGATGAGCTCCTGTCGCAAAACTCACCGCGCGTGGTGGGCCGGATTGCTGCTTGGCGTTTGCCAGTCAGCCGCCGTCGGCGGTCCAGCCTTCGCTCAAGCGCCCGACGCTCCCGATCCGCGCATCAAGATCGTCGATTATGATCCCTTGCGAGTGGTCCGGGTGGTGGGCGCCCTTCGCACCGCCACGCAGATCGTGCTGGACCAGGATGAGGTGATCGAACAGGTGGCGCTGGGCGACTCCGACGGATGGGAAGTCGCCGCCCAAGCCAACACCCTGTTTATCAAGCCCAAGGCGGCGCGCGCGCCGACCAATCTGATCGTCACCGCCAAGGCCGGCGCGGAACGTCGGCACTATACGTTCGAGCTTTCCACCCGCGGCGCGGCGGCTGGTCGCAAAGCGGTCGACGCCGTTTTCGGGTTCCGCTTCCGCTATCCCGAGCAGGACCGTGCGCGCCTTGCCCAGGTTCTTGCCGCCCAGGCCCAGGCGTTGGATCAGAAACTGGTCCAGCTAAGGCTGGAGCGCGGCGTCGTGGAAGGACCGCGCAACCTTGCCTACGTGCTGCAAGGGTCAACGACGATCGCCCCCTCGGAGGTCAGCGACAACGGGCGCTTCACCGTCATGCGGTTCCCCGGAGCGCGGGCTGTTCCGGCCGTCTACGTCGTGGATGAGGCCGGCGCCGAAGCGCTTGTGCCTTTCGACGTCCGCGGTGAATTCGTGGTTGTCCATAGGGTCGCGCCAATGCTGCGCCTGCGCCTCGGGCGCGAGGTGTTGTGCATCATCAACGAGGGAGTCACCGCCTACGGGGTCGGCCTTGGGACCGGCACGGCGTCCCCACAGGTCCAGCGTACGATCAAGGAGGCCACGCGCCCATGACCGAATCTTCGCCTCCAGAGCCTGACTGGCAGGTCGAGCCGGATGTCGCCTCGATGCAGGAGCGTGCGATTTCCCCGGTCGCCGGGCGCTCTGGGGCCGCGCACCCCAGAAAATGGCTCGCCATGAGCGCCCTGATCGTCGGCTGCGGCGTCTTCTACGCCGCCACGGCCAACACCGACCGGCCCAAATCGGCCAAGCCGAGTTCGCAACCTCCTCGACAGCTTGTGTTCTTCCAGGGCGCCAAAACGCCGCCTACGGCCCCCGCTCCGACACTCGCCTCGCCGGGGCCGGACGCGCCCCAGCTCCTAACCGATCGGCCCGTTCCGGCGGCGCCAGCTCTGTCGCTTGTGGATGAGGTCGGGTCTCGGGAAAGTGGCGCCTACAGTCAAGCGTATCGGCCGCCAGGGTCTCCGCACGGCCAGATCGCCGAGACCTCGCCCCTGATGGCCTATTCGCGGCAAGCCACGGAGCCCACAGCGCCGCGCTTGATGGCTCTGAACCACGACGCACCGGGTCAAGAGCGGGCAGGGACGGGCGAACTGGATCAACTGCGCCAAGGCTCGGCTTTGGGCCGCGCCATGGCCAGGTCGGTGGGCGACCGCAACTTCATGATCCTGGCCGGCACTACGATTCCTTGCGTGCTGCTTACGGCGATGGACACCGCGACGCCAGGTTATGTCAGCTGCGTCGTTCCCACCGACGTCTATTCCGACAACGGCGCCGTCGTTCTGCTGGAAAAGGGATCCAGGGTGCTGGGCGAGTATCGTTCGGCCATGCGACAGGGCCAGCGACGGCTCTTCGTGCTTTGGACACGAGCGGTCACGCCAGGGGGCGTGGCGATCGCCTTGGCTTCGCCGGGGGGCGACGCTTTGGGCCGCGCCGGCTTTGACGGCGCCGTCGACAACCATTTCTGGACCCGGTTTGGCGGCGCCTTGATGTTGTCGATCGTCGATGACGCCGTCTTTGCGGCGGCCGGGCGACAGGACAGCTCCCAAATCGTGCGACCGTCTTCCGACGCGGCGGCGGTGGCCTTGGGGCGCTCGATCGGCGTCGGACCGTCACTGACCAAGGCGCAAGGCGAGAAGGTCACGATCTTCGCCGCTCAGGATTTCGATTTTTCCAATGCCTATGATCTGCGGAGCCGGTGATGCCAAGCGACACCGCCGTCCTTGATCACTATCTCGCGCCGTTGCGGCCCCATCTGGCGTGCGACGATGTCACCGAGTTGGTCATCAACAGGCCCGGCGAGTTCGCCGTCGAGCGCGCGGGTTCCTGGCGATGGTTTCAGGAACCTCTACTGACGAGCCAATGGCTACGGACGCTCGCGGTGGCGGCCGCCGCGGCGAGCGCGCAGGACGTCAATCCCGAGCGGCCGCTCTGCTCAACGGTGTTGCCCACGGGTGAACGGTGTCAGATCGTCCTCCCGCCGGCCGCCGAGCAGGTGTCCTTGACCCTGCGCAAGGCCTCTCCGATCGCATGGGGGCTGGAAGATTTCGCAGCGGCGGGCCTTTTTGATTCAGCGGTGCGCGCCACGTCCCACCTTCGCGCCGACGAGATGCTGTTGACGAGCCTGCGCGATGCGGCCTGCTGGGACGAGTTCCTGAGAACGGCGGTGTCGAGCCGGCGCAACATCTTGATCTCCGGTCCGACCGGTTCGGGCAAGACCACCTTGGCCAAGGCGCTTGTCCAGCTCATAGCCGATGACGAGCGCCTGATCACGATCGAGGATGTCCGCGAGCTGGTCGTGCCGCATCGCAACGCCGTCCATCTGCTCTACGCCAAGGGCGATCAAGGCCTGGCTCGGGTCGGGCCGAGAGACCTGCTGGAAGCCGCCCTGCGCATGCGACCCGACCGCATCCTGCTGCAGGAACTGCGCGACTCCAGCGCCTTCTACTTCCTGCGAAACGTCAATTCGGGGCATCCCGGATCGATCACCACCATTCACGCCGACAGCGCCCTTCTCGCCTTCGAGCAGTTGACCCTGCTGATCAAGGAGAGCGAGGGCGGAAGGGACCTGGCGCGTGAGGACATCCGCGCCCTGCTGCACACGCTGATCGATGTCGTGGTGCAAATGCACCGTGTCGGAGAGCGCTATCGCATCACCGAGGTCTATTTTGAGCCCGATCGCAAGCGCGCCCTGGCCTGTTAAGGCCGCCGCCTTGCTCGGCGCGGCCATGCTCGCGGCGAGCACGGCGTCCGTCGTCACGATTATCGTCGCGCTGGCGGGCTTGCATCGGCTGTCGCCGGACATCGACTGGCGCACGGCTCCGGCCTGGTTCTGGTACTACCGCGCCGATCCCAACGTTGAACGCTGGGTCAAGGTCGGCGCGCTGGTGGCCTGCGTCGTGCTGCTTGTGGCCGGTCTGTTCATCGCCCAAGGCTTGCGTCGCCCCCTCTACGGCCGGGCGCGCTTCGCCGGAGAGTCTGAGATTGCCGCCGGCGGGCTGCGCGCCCGAAAAGGGATCGTCCTTGGCCGCGCCAACGGCCGGTTCCTGGTGTTTGGCGGATCAGAGCACGTGATGCTCTACGCCCCCACCCGCACAGGCAAGGGCGTGGGTGTGGTGATCCCCAATCTCCTCAATTGGCCCGACTCGGTCGTTGTTCTGGATGTGAAACGTGAGAACTGGGCCGCCACGGCGGGTTTTCGCGCCGCCCATGGCCAAAAGGTTGTGCTGTTTGACCCCTTGGCTTCAGACGGGGCCACCGCGCGCTATAATCCACTGGCCCATATCGACCGGGGCGATCCGATCGCCACGGTCGATGAGCTCCAGCGCATCGCCACGATGCTTTTCCCCGCGCCGCCCCGGAGCGATCCCTTTTGGGCTGAAGCCGCGCGCACAGGCTTTATCGGCGTGGGCGCCATGGTGGCCCAGACTTCAAGCCTGCCTTTCACCCTGGGCGAAATCCTTCGTCAGCTGACCACCGCAGAGCCCAAGGGCCGGTTGATGGATCTGGTCCAGCAGCGCTCGCGGACCGAAAATCCCCTGTCGCCTGGTTGCGTCAGCGCCCTGTCGGACTTTTGCGCAGCGGCCGATACGACCTTCGCCTCCATTCGCCAGACGCTCACCGCCCGCCTGGGCCTGTGGCTCAATCCCCTGGTCGATCAGGCGACCTCCGCCTGTGACTTTGATCTGCGGACCCTGCGCGAGTGTCGGCAATCAATCTATCTGGCCGCGGCGCCGGAGAATCTTGTCCGCGTCGCCCCGCTCTACAGCTTGCTGCTGCAACAGCTTGTCGACCTTAACACGCGCTGCTTGCCGGCCCAGGACAAGGAAGGGCCGCAGGTTCTGGTCGTGCTCGACGAGTTCGCGCGCCTGGGCCAAGCCCAGGCCATCGCTCATGGCTTTTCCTTCGTCGCCGGATACGGCCTGCGCCTGCTGGCGGTCCTTCAAAGCCCCTCGCAGCTTCGCGCCCAGTATGGGGCGGACCTGGCCGAGGAGATCATGACCAACTGCGGTGTGGAGGTTGCTTTCGCGCCCAAGGACATAACCGCGGCCCAGTCCCTCAGCGATCGGTTGGGCTTCCACGGCGCGCCGTCTCAGTCGAAGACCAGACCCCAGGGCCTTGGCGGCGGATCGCGCAGCGTGAGCCAGTCTGAACAGCGACGCGCGCTAATGTGGCCTCAGGAACTGCTGACCATGCCGCAAGACCAGCTGTTGGTGTTGCGCGGAGGCATGGCCCCGATCCGCGGGCGCAAGATCATCTATTTTCGCGACAAGGCCTTTCGGCCGCGTCTCTTGGCGCCACCGCAGGTCCAGCCCGTCACCGGGGCCGGGGCCGCGGCGACGAGCCCGCCAGGGATTGTGCTGCGCGACATGACGCCTGACGAAATCTCGGGGCGAACACCCCTACGGCTCGACCAGGTCGATCCCAATGACATGGCCCCGCCCCTGCAGGGTGCGATGACCCTGGCTGAGGTCGAGGCCTGGGCCGTCGCCTATCTCGACCACGCCGCGACCGACAGGTCGGCGCGATGAAGCCTTGCGACCTTTCAAAAGGAGTCTCCAATGGCCCGCGGCCCCAAGCCAGCCCGTCGGTCGAACTCAAAAGCCGACCAGGATCTCGCCAACACCCTTGCGCCGGCTCCAGACGAGCATCCCGCCCCCTCGCGCGCCAGGCGCCAGGCGGGGGACCAGCCTCCCTCCTGGGCGCAGCTCTTGAGGTTCGCCGCGCCCGCGCAGGGGCCGAAAAGTCGGAAGACGGCCGCCCTGCCGGTGCTGGTCAAAGGGGTCCTGCCCGCCAGCATCGCAAACCAGTATGTTGCGCGCCCAGGACTGCTGCGACGCCATATCGACTACTACGAAGGCGAGGCGGACCGCCGGCCCGCCTTCAGAGATCGCGGCCGCGGCCTGGTCGCGTATCGCGTCGACTCCGCGACGGTGATCTCGCTGGTGGCGATCGCCAGTCATCGCAACTGGCGAGACTTGAAGGTCACCGGTGATCGATCCTTTCGGCGGGCCGTCTGGTTGGAAGCCATGCGTGCGGGCCTCCACATTAGAGGATATAGGCCAAGCGCGCGGGACCGCGAGGCCGCCCTGGCGCTTGAAACCCTTCCGGCCGCCCCGAAGAGGGTGGGCCAGCGTTCAGGGGCGCGCAACGCGCCGGACCGCGCCGCTCAAAAATCGAGCCCAGAACGCAAGGCGGCGTCTCGCGTCCACCGCGATCCAGCGCTGACGTTCCAACGGGGCGTCTCGGGGGTGCTGGTGGAACACGGCCATGCGCCCTATCAGCACCAGCCCGGCGCCAAATCCACGCCGTTCGTTCGCGTGGACATTGGCGCGGCCAAGCCCTTCGAGGTCTGGGGCGTAGATCTATCCAAGACGCTTCAGGGGGCGAAGGTTCAGCCAGGCGACGCCATCACCCTTAGCTGGCACGGCGCTGACTATAGCGACGTTCGCATTGAGAAGGTCGCGTCCGCGTCCCGCTCGCCAAAGCGTGCACGTCACCCCGACCCGACGCAACCGTCCAAGGCCTTGGGAGCCAATCCTGAAGGGCGCGACCCGGTTTCGGCGCCGGCCCAGGCGCGCATGGCCGTCATCGACGCCGTCGCCCGCGCCAAGCTCGACCAGCCGCGCGATCGCGCCCAGATCGCCGCCGCCGCCGCCGCCAAGCTGGCTGAACACATGGCCCGTGGTCGCAGCTTCACCGCGCCGAAAGTGATCGAAAGAGCCGTGCATCCTAGTCTCGACCTGGGTCCGACCAGACCCGCGCCGACGGCCCAAGGCCGCGCCCGCTAGGCTGCACGGATGGGAGGCGGCTCATGGCGATGTATCATCTTGCGGTCAAGATCATTGGGCGAGCCAAGGGTTCTCGCGCTGTATCCGCCGCGGCCTACCGCGCAGGCGCGCGCCTCTATGACGAGGGCTTGTGTAAAATCCATGACTTCACCCGCAAACAGCACGTCGTCCATTCTGAGATCATCGCGCCTTGCGCTGCGGCGCGTAGGGCTTGGCCTGGTCAAGCTCACCTGTGGAACGCGGTGGAAGCCGCTGAGAAGCACAAGAACGCCCAGCTTGCGCGCGAGGTCGTGGTGGCCATTCCGCCCGAGCTTGGTCAACAACGCGGCATCGTCTTGGTTCGCGATTGGGTGCGGCGAACCTTTGTCGACCAGGGCATGATCGCCGACCTCAATGTCCACTGGGACGTGGCTGGCGACGGCAAGGCCAATCCGCACGCCCACATCATGCTCACCATGCGGCGCGTCGTCGAGACACCCGGCTCCGTCAGCTTCGGCCTCAAGGCTCGCGAGTGGAACAAACCGTCCTTCTTGATGAACTGGCGCCAAACCTGGGCTGAGCAGGTCAACGAAAGCCTTGCCCGTGCCAATGTCGATGCACGTATCGATCATCGGTCCTATCGGGCGCAAGGAATCTGGCTCGATCCCCAGCGGCATTTGGGGCGCGCCGCTTTGGAAGCGGATCGTCGGGGTCGGCCCTCCGCCAAGGTGCAGGCCTACCGCGACACGGCGCGGCGAAACGGCGAGCGTCTGATGGCCCATCCCGAGATCGGCCTTGCAGCGATCACTCATCAGCAGGCCACCTTCACGGCCAATGACCTTGCGCGCTTTGCCCACTACCACAGCGACTCCAAGGCCCAGTTCGACGGGGTGTTGAGCGCTCTGCGCCAGTCGCCGGCGCTTGTCGCCCTGGGACGCGATGCTCGGGGCGATGAACGCTACACCAGCCTGGACATGCTGGGCGTCGAACAACGGTTGGACGACGCCGCGGCGATGATGGCGAGGATGCGGAGCCATGCGGTAAATCCAGGTTTCGTCGCCGAAGCGCTGCTCGCCGCCCGGCACGACGGCCTGACCCTGTCCGAGGAGCAGCGCGCGGCTGTCGATTTCATGACCAGGCCATCGGCGCTTTCGACGGTCGTCGGCTACGCTGGGGCCGGCAAGGGCGTGGCGCTTGGGGTCGCGCGGCGCGCGTGGGCCGCCCAGGGCTACCGGATCCAGGGTGCGGCCTTGTCGGGAATAGCCGCCGAAAACCTGCAAGAGGCGGCGGCCATACCGTCACGGACTCTGGCCAGCCTCGAACACGCCTGGTCGCAGGGCCGCGATGGTTTGACCGAGCGCGACGTGCTGGTGATCGATGAGGCGGGATTGGTGGGATCGCGCCAGATGCAAAGCGTCTTCGACCACGCCCTTGGCGCAGGCGCCAAGATCGTTCTGGTGGGCGACGTCGAACAACTCCAGGCGATCCAAGCGGGCGCGGCGTTTCGTTTGATCGCCCAACGCCATGGCGCGGCTGAAATCACCGAGATCCGACGGCAACTGCAGTCATGGCAGGCGGCGGCCACCTTGGCCATGGCCGACGGCCGCACGGAGGCGGCGCTGGACGCCTACCGAGACGCTGGACATGTTCACGCCCATGAAGACAGCCAAGCTGCGCAAGACGCCATGATCGCGCGCTGGGCGGCGGACCGGCAAAGCCACCCCAGCCACTCGCAACTGCTCCTGGCCCATGGTCGCGACGAGGCGCAGCGCCTTAATCAATCTGCCCGGCTGCAGCTCAAGGCCGAAGGCGCGCTGGGGCCCGATCATCGCATCGCCACCGCTGAGGGCGAACGCCTGTTTGCTGTCGGCGATCGCGTCTTCTTCGGACGAAACGCACGCGAACTGGGCGTCAAGAATGGCACGGTCGCAACGATTGCGGGCATCCAGGACATGACGTTGAAGGCGCGCCTGGACGATGGTCGGCTCGTCGTCGTTGATCTGACGGTCTACGACCATCTCGACCACGGCTACGCCACCACCGTTCACCGCGCGCAGGGTGTGACCGTGGATCGGGTCTACTTCCTGGCCAGTCAGGGCGCTGATCGTCATGCCGCCTATGTGGCTCTCAGCCGACACCGACATGCGGTCTGGCTGCACTATGGCCGCGATCAATTCTCTTCGTATGGCGACTTGGCGCGCTCCCTGGGTCGGGACCGTCCAAAGGACATGGCTTTGGACTATATGGGCCTTCTTGCAGACCATCGTGACCAGGTCAGGTCGCCGCTCTCAGGTGAACCGCGTACCTTTGGCCGCGCGCGCTCCGACGTGCAGCGCATCGACGCCCATCCGCACGTGACACGTTTGCTGGAGCGTTACGCAGCGATCGTCCTGGATCTCCAGCGCTCGCATCGACAGGACATGGACTTGGCGAGGGCGCGGAGGGGTGACCTGGAACAGGTCACCAAAGCTATCATGCAGCTGTGGCCCGGGGCCGCGCACGACTTAGCCAGGGTCATTGAGAAGAATCCTGGCTTGCTCGGCTGGGCCGCCCAAGGGCGAGGTGAGGCCGCCGCCGCCGCTCTAGTCGCTCATCGGGACCGGACGCGCGCCTCCGCCGCAGACGGCGCAGCCTTGTCTGTTCACCCGCAAGGAACGGGCGCGACGCCCCGTTCCGCACGACGGCGCGAGCGATCCTTGAGCCCACAAGCGCCTTGAAATAGGTCGCTAGGGGCGCCGGTCAGGCAGGCATTCGGCTGTGGCGTCCTGGAAGACATCAATCCGACTGGCCTAGCCGTCGAGCGCGCCCGCAACCAGCTGCTTGGCTTGGGCTTGAACTTCGCTGAGGTGATCTGGGCCCAGGAAGGACTCGGCGTAGATTTTGTAGACGTCCTCGGTGCCCGACGGCCGGGCGGCGAACCAGGCGTTGCGGGTCACCACCTTGAGCCCGCCGATGGCCTCGCCGTTGCCGGGCGCCTGGGTCAGAATTTGCTCGATCGCTTCGCCCGCCATCTCGGCGGCCTTGACGTCGTTAGGGCTGAGGGATCCCAGGCGCGCCTTTTCCTCTCGCGAAGCGGGGGCGTCGATGCGGGCATAGGCCGGGGCGCCATGCTCGAGGGTCAGGTCGGCATAGAGCTGGCTCGGGCTGGCCCCGGTCACGCCCTGGATCTCGGCCGCCAGCAGACCCAGCAGCAGGCCGTCCTTGTCGGTGGTCCAGACGGTCCCGTCCTGACGCAGGAAGGCCGCGCCAGCCGACTCCTCGCCGCCGAAGCCGACGCTGCCGTCCACCAGACCTGGCACGAAATGCTTGAAGCCGACCGGCACCTCCAACAGGCGGCGGCCCAGCTTGGCGACCACGCGATCGATCATCGAGGAGGAGACCAGGGTCTTGCCGACGGCGACGTCGGCGCCCCACTGCGGCCGGTGGCTGAACAGATAGGCGATGGCCGCGGCCAGATAGTGATTGGGATTCATCAGGCCGCCGTCGGGCGTGACGATGCCGTGGCGGTCGGCGTCGGCGTCGTTGCCGATCGCCACGTCGAATTTGGCGCCGCCTTGCATGGTATGGATCAGATTGGCCATGGCGCAGGCCGACGAGCAGTCCATGCGGATCTTGCCGTCGGTGTCGAGCGGCATGAACGCCCAGCGCGGATCGACCCGGTCGTTGACCACCCTCAGGTCCAGCCGGTGCCGGTCGGCGATCTCTCCCCAATAGGCGACAGCGGCCCCGCCCAAGGGATCGGCGCCGATCCGGACGCCGGCGCGACGCACGGCCTCGAGGTCCAGCACGCTGGGCAGGTCGTCGATATAATGGGCCAGGAAGTCGTACTCGCTCGCCGCGGCCCGGGCGCGCTCGAACGGAATCCGCCGGACGTCGGTCAGCCCGTCCTTCAGCAGTTGATTGGCCCGCGCCGCGATCGGCGTGGTGGCGTCCGAGCCGGCGGGGCCGCCCGAGGGGGGATTGTACTTGAAGCCGCCATCACGCGGCGGGTTGTGCGACGGGGTGATCAGCACGCCGTCGGCCGACCCTGGCGCGACGCGGTTGTGCTTGAGAATGGCGTGGGACACCGCCGGCGTCGGCGTGAAGCCGTCGCGCGAATCGACCATCACCGTGACGCCGTTGGCGACCAGCACCTCCAGCGCCGTGCGCCAGGCCGGCTCGGAGAGGCCATGGGTGTCGCGGCCCAGGAACAGCGGTCCGGTGATCCCCGCGGCGGCCCGGTATTCGGCGATCGCCTGGCTGATGGCCAGGATATGAGCCTCGTTGAAGGCGCCGTCCAGGCTGGAGCCGCGATGGCCGGAGGTGCCGAAGGTCACCCGCTGGTCGACCCGGGAAACGTCCGGATGGATATCCTCATAGGCCTTGAGCAGGGCGGTCAGGTCGATCAGGTCTTCGGGACGGGCCTGTTGGCCGGCGCGGTCATGCATGAAAAAACCCTATTGCTCGCCACGGGAGGCGACAATGTCGCCCCCTGCGGGGGATCGGCGGAGGCGGTGTGTAGCCGCCAAATGCGTCAGTGTTGATACGGTCGGTGGCGGCGAGACCGAGCGTCTGCCTCTGGAACGATCAGCGCTTGAGGTCCGGCGCGCCGTTGGCGTGCCAGGCCCAGGCGTGCTCGATGATGGCGTCCAGATCATGGCGAGGGCTCCAGCCTAATTGCTCGCGGGCCTTGCGGTTGTCGGCCACCAGGGTGGGGGCGTCGCCGGCCCGGCGCTCCGCCAACTCCAGCGGGAACGGCCGGTTGGATCGCCGCTCGATGGCGCCGACCAGTTCGCGCACGCTGGTGCCCGTGCCGGTGCCCAGGTTGAAGACCGCGCTCCCCTTGCCGCCCAGCAACCACTTCAGCGCCAGGACGTGGGCGTCGGCCAGGTCCAGCACGTGGATGTAGTCGCGTATGCAGGTTCCGTCGCGGGTGTCGTAGTCGCCGCCGAACAGCGTGAACTTGTCCCGCTCGCCGCGGGCGGCGGCGATCGCCAGCGGGATGGCGTGGGTCTCCGGCTCGTGCTTTTCGCCGATCCGGCCCTCTGGGTCGGCGCCGGCGGCGTTGAAATAACGCAAGGCCACCGAGCGGAAGCCCTTGTAACGATCCAGGTCCTCGAGGACCTGCTCGACCATCAGCTTGCTGCGCCCGTAGGGGTTCAGCGGGGCCTGCGGATGCTTCTCGTCCATCGGCACGTAGACCGGCGCGCCGTAGGTTGCGCAGGTCGAGGAAAACACCAGCTTGTCGACGCCGGCCCTTTGCGCGGCCTGGATCAGGGTCAGGGTTCCGCCGACGTTGTTCTCGTAGAACGCGCCTGGCTCGGCGATCGAAAACCCGACCTCGATGAAGGCCGCGAAATGTACGACGGCCAGGGGTTTGTGTTTGGCGAAGACGGCGTCCAACCGCGCGGCGTCCCGGATGTCGCCGACCTCGAGCGGGCCCCACTGAACAAACGATTCCCAGCCGTTCGACAGGTTATCATAGACGACGGGCGTGTATCCGGCCTCGGCGAGTCTAAGGCAGGTGTGCGCGCCGATATAGCCCGCGCCGCCAGCAACAAGGATGGATGCCTTCAAGATCGCGCTCCGCGTCCGTCGCCGCCGTCTCTTGCGCGATGGATCTCGAGTCCTCCTAGGGCAATGCTCATCTAAGCGAAATATCAAAAACAACAGCGGTGCGAAGGTGCGTCGACCCTCACGGTGGAGCTTAGATTGGGTGCGCCAAGCGCAGCCTGTTTCGCCCTATATTTCCACGGATGGCCTGCCGCTTCAGGAAAATAACCCCAAATGCCGCAAGTTTCGCGGTTCTGTCATTGATTCTGAGGCGTGATTAGACAATTCAAGTCTCAAAATCCAGCCGTTCATGCCGCCGCTTGACCCAATAACGCCGATGTTGCAATGCAATGCGGCGAGCGGCGGCCGACCACCGTTAAGATATAGGACGAAAATATGACGCTTGGCGTGTGTGTAATTAAAACTCGTCGGTTTGAAGATGATCGAGGGTGGTTTTCAGAGACCTACAACGCGCCGAAAATGATTGCCTTGGGTATCGATTCTACATTCGTGCAGGACAATCAGTCCTACTCGAAGTATTCTGGAACTATCCGAGGGATCCATTTTCAACGACCACCCCACGCCCAAGCCAAGCTCGTGCGCTGCGTCAAAGGTCGGATCCTGGATTATGCTATCGACTTGCGAAAGGGATCGCCGACCTACGGCCATCACGTCTGCGCCGAGTTGAGCGCGCAGAACAGCCAACAACTATTCGTGCCGATCGGATTTGGCCACGCCTTCGTCACGCTCGAGGACGATACAGAGGTAGCCTACAAGGTCTCGGACGTTTATTCGCCGGAGCACGATGGTGGAATCGTCTGGAACGATCCGGCGCTGAGCATTGATTGGCCGCTGCCGACCGGGGGCGCGACGCTTTCGGTGAAGGACCAGGCGCTGCCGCTGCTCGAGGCCTTCGACAGCCCGTTCGAGTACGACGGCAATCCATTGAACCTGGCTCAGGTCTGAGCTCACGACACGCAAGTGGAGACTGGTAGTTGCGCATTCTAATTACCGGCGGCGCCGGCTTCATCGGTTCCGCCTTGGTGCGGCGGCTGATCGCGAGCAGCGATCATGAGGTCCTCGTCTTCGACAAGCTGACCTATGCGGGCGTGCTGGAGTCGTTGGACCCCGTCGCGGACAGTCCACGGTACCGCTTCGTCCAGGCCGACATCGCCGACTCGGACGCGGTCGCGGCGGCGCTGGCCTCGTTCCGCCCGCAGGTGATCGCCCACCTAGCGGCCGAAAGTCACGTCGATCGCTCGATCGATGGGCCGGGCGATTTCATTCACACCAATATCGTCGGCACCTTCACCCTGCTTCAGCAGGCGCTCCACTATTGGAGCGGGCTGGAGGGCGACGAAAAGGCCGCGTTCCGCTTCCATCATATTTCGACGGACGAGGTCTTCGGATCGCTTGGCGAAGAAGGCTACTTCACCGAAACCACGCCCTACGATCCGCGATCGCCCTATTCGGCGTCGAAGGCTTCGTCGGACCATCTGGTCCGCGCGTGGGGCCACACCTACGGTCTGCCGGTGCTGGTCACCAACTGCTCCAACAACTACGGCCCGTACCATTTCCCGGAAAAGCTGATCCCGCTGGTGATCATCAAGGCTTTGGCCGGCGAGCCCCTGCCGGTCTATGGTGACGGCTCCAACGTCCGCGACTGGCTCTTCGTCGAGGATCACGCGGCGGCGCTGCAGGCCGTCTTCGAGCAGGGGGAGCCGCTGGAGACCTACAACATCGGCGGAAACTCCGAGCGCAAGAACCTGGACGTGGTCAAGGCGATCACTAGCACGCTGGATCGCCTGTCGCCCCGCGCCGACGGCAAGTCCTATGCCGGTCAGATCACCTTCGTGAAGGACCGGCCCGGCCACGATCAGCGCTACGCCATCGATGCGAGCAAGATCCGGCGCGAACTGGACTGGACGCCCTCGGTGACCTTCGAGCAGGGCATCGAGCGGACGGTTGCCTGGTATCTGGCCAACCGTCCCTGGTGGCAGGCCATTCTCGACAAGCGGGACGCCACGGCCCGACGCGGCCATGGGTGAGCCCATCGCGATCTTGGTGACGGGCGGGGCCGGTCAGGTCGGCGCCGAGCTGCAGGCCCATGCCTGGCCTGCGGGCGTGAAGGTGCTTGCGCCCGCCCGGTCAGAGCTCGACCTGACGGACGCGGCCAGCGTCGCGGCCTGGTTTTCCGCCAATCCCGTGGCGGCCGTGATCAACCCGGCCGCCTATACCGCCGTCGACCGGGCCGAGACGGAAATCGGCGCCGCCTTCGCCGCCAACGCCCTCGCGCCCGCCCTGCTGGCCGAGGCGACCAAGGCGGCGGGCGTTCCGCTGGTGCATGTGTCGACAGACTATGTCTTCGATGGCCAGGGCGACGAGTTCAACGCCGAGGAAGCTCCCGTGGCGCCCTTGGGCGTCTATGGGGCCAGCAAGCTGGCGGGCGAGTTAGCCGTGCGTTCGGGCAATCCTCGCTCGGTCGTGGTTCGGACGGCTTGGGTGCTGAGCGTCCATCGCGCCAACTTCCTCAAGACGATGCTGCGCCTGGCCGGGGATCGGGACCGGGTCTCGGTCGTGGCGGACCAGTTCGGCTGTCCGACCTCCGCTCGCGATATCGCCCACACGCTGGCGACGATCACCTTGAGAATGATGGCCGATCCGACCGCGCCGACCGGCGTCTATCATTTCGTCAACGCCGGCGAGACAAGCTGGAGCGGCCTGGCCCAGGAAATCTTCGCCCAAAGCGCCCGCCATGGCGGCGCCTTCGCCGAGGTGACGCCGATCACTACGGCCGACTATCCGACGCCGGCCCGGCGGCCGGCCAATTCCCGACTTTCCACTGCGAAGATCACGGCCGACTACGGCGTCACACCCCGCCCCTGGCGGGACGCCGTCGCCGAGATCGTCGAGGAACTTTCGAACAGGAGCGTTGCGCCATGAAGGGCATCATACTTGCCGGAGGTTCGGGCACGCGTCTGCACCCCATGACCCAGGTCACGTCCAAGCAGCTGATGCCTGTGTACGACAAGCCGATGATCTACTATCCGCTGTCCACGCTGATGCTGGCGGGGATCCGCGAGATTCTGATCATCTCGACGCCGCGCGACACGCCCTCCTTCCAGGCGCTGCTCGGCGACGGGTCGCAATGGGGCTGCAGCATCGAGTACGCCGTGCAGCCCAATCCGGAGGGCCTGGCCCAGGCCTATATCATTGGCGCGGACTTCGTGGCGGGCTCGCCCTCGGCCCTGATCCTGGGCGACAACATCTTCTACGGCCACGGCTCCACCGACCTGTTCAACAGCGCGTCGGCCCGCGGCGCCGGCGCCACGGTGTTCGCCTATCACGTCACCGATCCCGAGCGTTACGGCGTGGTCGCCTTCGACGAGAAGATGCGCGCCCTGTCGATCGAAGAGAAACCAGCCAAGCCGCAGTCCAACTGGGCGGTCACCGGCCTCTATTTCTACGACGCCGACGTGGTGGACATCGCCGCCGACCTCAAGCCGTCCCCGCGCGGCGAACTGGAGATCACCGACGTCAACCGCACCTATCTGGAGCGCGGCAAACTGTCGGTGGAGATCATGGGCCGCGGCTACGCCTGGCTCGACACCGGCACGCCGGACAGCCTGATCGAGGCGGCCGAGTTCGTGCGGACCCTCGAGAAGCGCCAGGGCTTCAAGATCGCCTGTCCAGAGGAGATCGCGTTTGTGAAGAACTTCATCGACGCCCGGCAGCTGGAGAAGCTGGCCGACAACCTGGGCAAGTCGACCTACGGGCAATATCTGCGCAATGTCTTGCGTCTGCATGGCGGATACACGCCGGCATGACCAAGGTTCGCAAGCTTTCCATCCTGGGCACCCGTGGCGTCCCCGCCGGCCATGGCGGCTTCGAGACGTTCGCCGAGCACTTCGCCTTGCACATGGTCGCTAAGGGCTGGGACGTGACGGTCTATTGCCAAGCCGACGACGGCCCGCCCGGACCCGTCATCGACGAGTGGCGAGGGGTGCGTCGCGTGACCTATGTCGCCGACTCCGGCGCGACGGGAACGATGAAATTCGACTGGATGTGCGTGATGCACGCCATGCGGTCCGAAGGCGTGATGCTGGTGCTGGGGTACAACACCGCAGTGTTCAGCGCATTGTTGCGTTTGAGCGGCCATCCTGTGCTGACCAACATGGACGGCATCGAATGGAAGCGCGCCAAGTGGCCATGGCATGGCCGGATCTGGCTCTATCTGAACGAATGGATCGGAGCGCTCACCTCCACCAAGCTCATCGCCGACCATCCGGAGATCGAGCGTCACCTGGCGCGACGGCGTAGCAAGCGCGACATCGTCATGATCCCCTATGGGGCCGATGCGGTGACCGAGGCTTCCGAGGAGCCGATCAAGGCGCGCGGCCTCAACCCGGGCCGCTATCTGATCTCGATCGGCCGGATCGAGCCCGAGAACAACATCCTGCCCATGATCGAAGCCTTCGCGGCCCGCGAGCGTGAGCTGCAGTTCGTCTGCCTGGGCAAGCTCGAGCCCGAGAAGAACCCCTACCACGCCGCGGTCCTCAAGGCCGGCGAGGGCCGGGTACTGTTCCCGGGCGCGATCTACGACGCTGCGGTGGTGCGGGCGTTGCGGTTCCACGCCGCCGCCTACTGTCACGGCCACAGTGTCGGCGGCACCAATCCTTCGCTCGTCGAGGCGTTGGGCGCGGGCAACGCGATCGTCGGCCATGACAATCCGTACAACCGGTGGGTCGCCGGCCCCGACCAGTGGTACTTCCCCGACAAGGACGCCTGCGCCCGCTGTTTCGACGAGATCGAGGCTGGCGGCGAACGCCTCCAGCAGGCTCGGGCCGCCGCGCGCCATCGTTTCGAAACGGCCTTCCTTTGGTCGGATATCCTGTCGGAGTATGAGGCTTTGTGCCTCGCCGCCATCGACCAGAAATCTGTATGAGCCCCTCGATCCGTCGCCTGGGCGCTGCAAGAAAGGGATCCTGTTTGTCTACGCTGCGCGTGCTGCACATCACCAACGCCTTCCCCTATGCGGAGGTCCCGGAATACGGCGTCTTCGTGAAGGAGCAGATCGATTCTCTCGACCGCGCGGGTGTGGAGACAAAGGTTCTGTTCATGAACGGGCGCCGCGACGGCAAGAGCGCCTATACCAAAGGCGTGAGCGACATCCGCAAGGCGGCGGCGAACTACGATATCCTGCACTGCCACCATCTCTACTCAGGCTTCGCCACGGCCTTGGCCTTCACGGGTAAACCCGTCGTGCTCTCGTTTCTCAACGACTGGCTGCACGAGATGGACGGCGTGAAATCGGAAATGGCGCGCAAGCTAGGCTGCGGGTTTGGCGTGCGCTGGGCCGACCGGGTGATCTTCAAGAGCCCTGTGCCGGCCGCCCTGGGCGGGAGCGACCGCTATCTCAACCTGCCCAATGGGGTCAACGCCACCCAATTTCGCATCATCCCGCGGCAGGAGGCGCGCGCGCGTTTGGGCCTTTCCCCAGACGCCGTCTATGTCCTCTTCGTCAGCTCAAAAGACAAGAACCGTGCACAGAAGCGCTACGACCGCTTCGCCGCCACGATGGATATCGTCCGCGAGACCAATCCCGGCAAGCAGATCGAGGAGTTGGTGCTGGTCAACCAACCACGCGAGCGGGTGCTGGATTTCTTCAACTCGGCCGACCTGCACCTGCTGTCGTCCGACTTCGAGGGCTCGCCCAACTCGGTGAAGGAGGCGCTGTGTTGCGGCACACCAGTGGTGACCACGGACGTGGGCAACGTCAAGGAGATGCTGGAGGGTGTGCCCAACTCCTATGTTTCGTCGTCGACCGAGCCGCAAACACTGGCCGAGCTGGTCCAGAAGGTCGTTTCAGCTGACGTCGACCGCGAGGCCGTCCGCGACGGTTTCTTGGCCAAAGGCCTGAGTCAGGAGGCGATCGCTCAGAAGCTGATCTCCGTCTACGAGGAGACCATCGCGCGCAAATCGAAAGATCGGAAGTAAGATGGACGCCAACGAGTCAAACAAGCAGTTCAACCTGATCCAGGTTCTCCGCTTCGTCGCGGCAGCGATGGTGCTTGTCTTGCACTCGTCCTTCTACACGTCCGAGCGGCTCGTGGACGGCGCGGCCGTATGGCACGTGGGGCGCTACGGCGTCGACATCTTCTTCGTCATTAGCGGCTTCGTGATGATGATCTCGGCCAGCTCGCTGACCTCCCGCCCAGGCGGCTGGTGGACCTTCCTAAGCCGGCGGTTCATCCGCATCTTCCCGCTTTACTGGGTCGCGACCACCATTAACCTGGCCGTCCTGCTGGTGATGCCCTCGGTCGTGCTGCACTCCCAGTTCAAAGTCTGGGAGATCGTCTCGTCCTATTTCCTGATCCCCCATCGCGACGCGAAGGGTGTGATCGAGCCTCTCGTCGGTGTCGGCTGGACGCTGATGTTCGAGATGATGTTCTACTACTGCTTCACGCTGTGTCTTAAATTCAAACTCTCGCCGCTGAAGACGATCATCCCAGTTTTCGTGGTGCTGGCGGCGCTTTCGTTCTTCAAGACGCCCGCGTGGCCGACCATCGCCTTCTTCTGCAATGTGCGGGTACTAGAGTTCTGCACGGGCATGCTTCTGGCCAAATATATCCGGAAGGTCCCGACCGGGCTGAAGTGGGGCCTGCCGTTCGCCATCGTCGGGTTCGTCATCCTGCTGACCCCGGCCTTTGGGACGGCGCCGGTCGTCTCGCCGCTGCTGATGGTGCTGGCTTCAACGCTGGTGGTGGCTGCCGCTGTCAGCCTGGAGCCCCAGTTGGGGCCGCGCGCGCCGGGTTGGCTGCTGATCTTGGGCGCGGCGTCGTACGCGCTCTATCTGTTCCACCCGCTGATCGCCCCGGCGGTCCCGATGGTGCTGAAGAAGCTTGCGATCCATTCGGCGCCGCTCTCGATCTTGCTGTGCATCTGCGTGGCGTTGCCTGCGGGTCTATTCATGCACTTCCTGGTCGAGCGTCCGATCGACTCCGCGATTCGTCGGTGGATGGGGCGGCGTCCGAAGAAGGTCGACGAGGTCCGGGCGGCCGCCTGAACCCTCGGCGCCTTGGGCGCGCAGTTAGAGAGGAGCACGAGTTTGCCAAGAACGGTTGAGGGCGCGACCAGTGCCTGGTCGGCGGACCTGATCGCCAATTCGCGGCGCCCTGGCTTGCTGGGCTCGGTCGCCGGCTGGCTGTTGTCGCCGGGTCAGAAGGCGGTGACGATCTATCGCTGGAGCCGCTCGGTCGCGGGGCGGGGAACGTTCGGCAAGCTCGCCTCCAAGCTGCTCTGGCGATGGAACGTCAGGACGACCGGCTGCTACCTGTCGCCCCTGGCCGACATCGGGCCGGGGCTGGCCATGCCGCACGCGATCGGCGTCGTGGTGGGCGAGGGCGTGACCCTCGGCGACAACGTCACCCTCTACCAGCATGTGACGCTGGGGCGCTCGCGTAGCGACCAGGCCGTCTATCCGAAGGTCGGCGACAATGTGATC
This sequence comes from Caulobacter sp. Root1472, assembly GCF_001426985.1. Lineage (NCBI taxonomy): Bacteria > Pseudomonadati > Pseudomonadota > Alphaproteobacteria > Caulobacterales > Caulobacteraceae > Caulobacter > Caulobacter sp. Root1472. The sequence goes on from NZ_LMFX01000050.1 coordinate 36,241, forward strand.
ATCTATGCCGGTGCGATCATCGCGGGCGGTGTAACCATCGGTGATAATGCGGTCATCGGGGCCAACGCCGTTGTCATCCGGGACGTGCCCGCCGGAGCGACCGCTGTCGGCAATCCCGCCAGGCTACTGTCCTAGCGCGCAATCGAGTCCCTGCGGCCGGTCGCGCTTTCTATGAGCCGCGTTCTTGCGGCTTCGTCGGTTGGAGTGAGCTCATGGTGTCAGGTAAATCGTCGACGCGGCGGGGCCTGCTCGGCTTTCTGGTAGTCGGCATGGCGGCGTCGCGCCCGGCCAGCGAGGCAGGTGCCCAGAACGCCCTGACCTCGGTCGCTCCAGGCGGCCCAGGAGGCGACGACGCCGCCTTCGAGAAGGCCCTGGCGACGACGGGAATGTTGAGCCTGCAGCCCGGCCGGACTTACACGATCACCCGCACGATCGTCTTGCCCGCCAAGGCGATCATCGAGGGCAACGGGGCCACCATTCAGACCCGCTTCGGCGAAGACTACGGCCGCCCGCTGTTCTCGAACAACAAGGTCAATGATCAATCGACCAACGTCCGCGCGACGAACTTCAGCGTTGTCGGCAACTGCGTCGTGTTCGACATGCGCTTCACCAAGGATCGTCCCGGGGCAGGCCTGGCCTTCGTGATCGACAATGTCTCGTTCAACACCAACGACGGGCAACGTCGTGCCGGAACTTCGTTCCTGGTGTGTGATCAGGTGGACTTTTCCACCCTGTCCAACGCCCGGATCGTGAACTGCGACCTAGGCCTGCAGATCGGCGCGGCCGGCGGTCGGCGGCCCTGCACGCAACTCCTGCTGCAGCAGGTGATGATCAGCCAGGTCAACAGCGCTGGCCGGTTCCAGGGGGTCGACAAGATGGTCCTGCAGAACGTCGACGTGATGAAGTGCAACTCGGGTTTCTCGTTCGAGGGCGACAACCAGCGAACCACCGTCACGGACGGCCACGTCGAGGGCATCGCGGCCACGCCGGCCTATGCCGCGCCCTCGCCGCGCGTGAACCCCAAGGCGGCGGGTTGCGGCTACTACATCCGCGACAACAGCCGGGTCGAGATAATTTTCGACCACTGTTCGGTGATCGATCTGGGCGGGCAGGGCGGTACAGCCGCGGCCGGGGTCTATATCGGCGAATGCACCTATCCCGCGCTGCAATCCCTCGCCTTCCGGCAGTGCACTTTCCCAAAGAAGATGGCCGATTCGACCAAATATCGGCCTGTGGTCAATCGCGGCAAGTTCACCTGGGAAGGCGAATGGCCGTACACCACCGAGCCCAGCCTGTCGGCCAACGGTTTCCATTATATCGACATGGTCATCCGCGACGAGGTGAGCAACATCCCGTCCTCAGACAACCTGCTTCTCGGCCAGGGCGTGATCAGCCTGCTCAGCCCGATCACCAAGGCGGGAGCGGCGCCCACCATCACCGAAATCGGCGACGACGGGCAGGATCACTCCGGCTGGACCGTGTCGTTCAACTCCGTCTACGAGTTGGCGCAGATTGTGAAGATCCCGGCTGGCTGGAACACTATCGACGTGTCCGGCTACGGCTTGGCCGGTAATCCGATCCTCTATGTCCAGCGCCTGGACGGCGAAGGGGCGCGTGACCTTGTTCGAGTGCAGTTCAACGGCGACGGCAAGGAGCGCCGCTGGCGCATCTCGTTCTGGAATCCGGTCGCTGGTCAGGGCGTCAAGGTCGGTTTCACCAACCAGCACGATCAACCCGGCGCCGATCGCTTCTACATGAGCGAGATGGCGCTCTATCGAGGGTTCGCACTGGAGAACATTCCTCGACGCGCCGTCGAGACGGTCGCTGTCTTGCCCAGGCCGTCTGCTCGGTGGGTCGGCCGGCAAGTCCTGTTACGCCAAACGGGAAAGCCCGATCAGGTCTACATTTGCGCGGAAACGGGAGCCGGCGCGGCGGTCTGGCGCGTCAACGCCAGGCCGTAGAGCCAGCCGCGCGATAGGAGAATCGCACGGCTGACCAAAATTCTGTCTTCGCATCGTTTGGGCGGGAAGCGCGCCTTCGCCTTCCCGCGCCGTGCTTTGGCCACTCCTAGCTAGGCGCGAGCCTCCTGCGCTCGCGGTCGCGGGTTGCGCTGGGTGACCAGGTGACGGGCGCGGCTACCGTAACCTAGCGCCAGGGCCATGAAGAAGATCAGCAATTCGTTGGTAAACGGGGCCGAAGCCGTCGACACGACGAACACGAGGACTACGATCGCGAGGCTGAAGCGTTGCAGGGGGTCGCCTTGGGACGAGCGGGCCGGCTTGGCTATCAGTCGTTGGACAAACAACAGCAGGAAGCCGGCATAGAGGGCGAACCCGATCCAACCGCCTTCGCCAACGATCTTGGGCCAGAACACGTCCTGGAGATAACCGGAATACTCCCGGCTGCCGCCGTATAGCGTGTTGATGCCGTAGGCGTAGTACACTTCGCTGTACCCGCCTTGGTACGATGGCGCGCTGCCGAAGGTGCCTCCGCCGGAACCCAGCGGGAAATGCTGATTGGCGATCATCCAGGAGGCTTCGGTCATGCCCGCCCGAACGTTGGGGATGGCGTGGCCGCCGACGAACATGCTGGCGTGGTTCAGAATCGCCGCGCCGAAGCCCGTCGTGAAGAGCACGGCGGTGGCGGCCGCGACGATCGAGATCGCGATCAGCGCCGTTCCCAGATGTCCGCCGCGCTTGGCCTTGCCCGAGATGATAATTAGACCGATGCCGAGACCAACGATTTCCTTGATGGACACCGTCAACAGGACGGCCACCGCGAACACGGCCGTGAGGGCCAGCAGCCTGACATTGTTTTTGAGCTGAAAGAGCGTGTACGTACCGAAGGCCGCGATGCAGTAGAGCCAAGCCAGCTCAGTGTGGTGGTGAAATAGGCCGCGCGGCAACGGGAGGCTGCTCTTGCGAAGCAAGGTGTCGCCATGAAGATCAACGCCGCGGAGCAGATCCAGGACCACGAACGGTAAATTGATGATCGCGATGCCGATCATGGTTAGAAACAGCACGCGGAAGATGTCGACGGGCCGATCTAGGCGATTCATGATCGCGCAGAGGCCGAAGACAAAGACGAAAAGTTTCGCGTCCAGTATAGTGGCGAGGATAGCGGCCTTCGGCTGCTCGACGCCGCCGTAGGTGGACTGAATCCCGCCGATGATTAGAAGCGCGGCGTATCCCCCGAACAAGATCGCTGGTATCCACCCCCGGCGGGTCACTGCATAATATAGCGCCAAAGGAAGTAGAAGAACGGACGTTGCCTCGTCAAGGTAAGATGGTGCGTAGGTTTTCGATATCAGAAGCAGTGTATAGTGTAAAATTACATAAATGGCGAAGAATACCATCGCCGCAATATCGATGCTGAGCAAAGGGCCGTGATAACCGGCGGCGGTCCGAGCGGGAGCTGGTCTATCGGTCATGAATCCTCGATTTTGCCAGATCGAACACTTGCACTCTCGCTAATATTATCGACCCGCGAATTTTACTACAAGCTTGCGGGCGTCGCAGGCGTTCAGACCATAGAATGCGATGAGATACGTCAACCCGCAGGCCGCGAGCTTGACCACCAAGCCGGTCAGCGAATGGGGCCAGATCGGCAGGAAGCCCATGACCGCCATACCCGTACAAGCCGCACCAATCTTGGCGAAATTGGCCCAGGGCCAAACGCCGGCCGCCTCTCTGTGGAGCATAGCGAGGGCTACGGCCAGCCCCGCCAGGGTGCTCAGCACATAGGACAGCGCGAGCGTGGTTAGGGTGACCGCATGCAGCAGGGGCAGGCCAAAGGCGGCAATCAGCAGCGCGGCGATCGAGGCCACCGAGCCCCACAGGGCACCGGACGACTTGCCGGCGGCGTAGAACAGCGGGTCGACGGCGAAAGCGCGGAAATACAGCAGAGCTGAGGCCAGGATGCCAAAGCCGATGCCCGCTGTATAGCTTTGATGATAGCTTTCCGGGATAGCCAAGGCGATGAAGATGTCTTGCAGGAGGTAGAAGCCCACGGCGGTCGGCGCCAGCAGGGCGGCGATCCAGCCGACATGGCTACGCGATTTCTGGCGCGACTCATCGGTCGACCCGAAGTCCTTCGCCTTGAACAGGTCCTGTGTGAGCACGACATTTGCGGCCAGGCCGACGACGGCGACAGCCTTCTGGGACATGTCCACCGCCAATAGGAAGCCGCCGGATTCGGCCAGCCCCATGTATGACACCGCCGTCGACCGCATCGCGGTCGGGAGCAGGGACGAGATGATGGTGGTGCCCGCCGCCATCCCGCCGTAGGCCAGCAGGAACCGGGCCTGGTTCCAGTCGATGGTCATGCCGCCCTTGCTGCTGCCCCAGCCCTTGCGCACCACGATCGCTGCGGTGGGGTAGGAAAGCGCCAGGGCGATCAGCGCCAGATGGCCTTTCTTGGTGATCCAGGCTGCGATGCTGAAGAACACCAGGCTCAGGAAGGTTCGCAGGATCAGCGAAAGCGCGAAGCTGACGTTTGAAAAGGTGGCCCGCGATACGGCCTGGTTGGCGTCGAAGACGGCCTGCATTATGGCGTAGAAGGCCACGACCGCGATATAGGCCGCCCAAGGCAGGTGGACCGACAGGACGCCCGCCCCGATGGCCACGACGAGCAGGATCAGGGCCAGGCCGATGTAGATCGTTCGCATCACCCGCCGGCGCACGGTGGAAAGCACCACGTCGGTGCCGTATCCGTAGCGCAGCAACGAGAGCCGCAGCCACTCGAAGACGATGCTCACCGTCAGCTGGCCCACGCCCAGCGAAAGGGTGAAGGCGGCGTATTCGGCGGGAGACAGGATCCGAGGCGCGACGAGGCTCAGGATCAGCGCCGCGACGTTGGCCAGCAGCAGAGCGCCGGGGAGGAGGGCCGCCTTCATCATCAGTTTTCAACGTCCATAGCGCGATGGATCTTCGGATCGACGGACCGCGTCGCCAGGCGTCGGGCCGTCGACGGACTCATGAACGCCGCGAAATTTTCCGTGGCGCGATCTCCGTCCCGGAGGCGCGCAGCGCGCCCGGGGCGGCTCTTGCTCTTGGGGGCTACTTGTAGAATTCCCGGTGCCAGCGAACGAAGGTCTCCAGCCCTTGTTTCAGCTTCACCTTCGGCTTGTAGCCGGTGAGCGCGTTGAGCTTGGCGATGTCGGCGTAGGTGCATGTGACGTCGCCCGGCTGCATCGGGCGCATGACCTTGACCGCCTCGCGGCCAAGGGCCGTCTCCAGGGTCGAGATCATCTCCATCAGACCCACGGGGTCGTTGTCGCCGATGTTGTAGATCTCATGCCGGCCTTGGGCCGGGGGGTGGTCCAGGACGCCGACGACACCGTCGACGATGTCGTCGATATAGGTGAAGTCGCGGGCCATCCTGCCCTCGCCGTACACCTCGATCGACTCACCGCTCAGGATCTTCTGGGTGAAGCCGAAATAGGCCATGTCGGGGCGACCCCACGGGCCGTAGACGGTGAAGAACCGCAAGGCCGACATCGGGAAACCGTAGAGCTTGGCGTAGCTGATGCTCATCAGCTCGTCAGCGCGCTTGGTGGCGGCGTATAGCGACACCGGCGCGTCGACAGGATCGGTTTCCTTGAAGCCGGCGCCTTCGCCGCCGTCCAGCGACTGAGGCCGATCGCCGTAGACGCTGCTCGACGAGGCGTAAACCAGATGTACGGCTTCCACCCGACGCGCGGCTTCCAGCACGGACAGGTGGCCGGCCAGATTTGAGCGCTGATAGGCGAACGGGTTCTCGATCGAATAGCGTACGCCGGCCTGGGCGGCCAGGTGCACGATCCGTTTTGCGCCGCTGCCGCGCACCAGGGTCTCGAAGGCGTCGGCGTCGGCGACGTCCATGCGGACCATCGTGAAGCCGGGTCGGCCCTCCAGGCGCGCCGCGCGGGCGGCCTTGAGAGCCGGGTCGTAGTAGTCGTTGAAGACATCGACCCCGATCACCGTCTCGCCGCGATCGAGCAGGCGCTCGGCCACGTGCATGCCGATGAAGCCCGCGGCCCCTGTAACGATCACCGCGGCCATGATCAGCCTCGGCCGATCGAGGCGTAGGTGAAGCCGGCGCGCACCATTTCGGCGGGCTTGTAGACGTTGCGCAGGTCGACCACGACGGGCGCCTTCAGCAGGCCCTTGATGCGGTCCAGGTCCAGGGCGCGGAACTGGTCCCACTCGGTGAGCAGCAGCAAGACGTCGGCGCCGTCGGCGACCTCGTAGGGGCCGTTCTTGAACGTCACGCCCGGCAGCAGCTTCTCGGCCTCGTGACGGCCTTCCGGATCGAAGGCCTGAACCGCGGCGCCCATGGCGAGCAGGGCCGGCAGGATGTCCAGACTGGGCGCGTCGCGCATGTCGTCGGTGTTGGGCTTGAAGGTCACGCCGAGCACACCGACCGTCTTGCCGGCCAGGTCTTCCAGGCCCATGGCCGCGGCCACCTTGTCGGCCATGGCCTTCTTGCGAGCGTCGTTGACCGCCACCGTGGTCTCGATCAGCCGGGTGGGTGCGCCATAGTCGTTGGCGGTGCGCACCAGCGCGATCGTATCCTTGGGGAAGCACGAGCCGCCATAGCCGGGCCCCGCGTTGAGGAACTTCGACCCGATCCGCTTGTCCAGGCCGATGCCCTTGGCCACCTGCTGGACGTCCGCGCCTACCTTTTCACACAGGTCGGCCATCTCGTTGATGAAGGTGATCTTCATCGCCAGGAAGGCGTTGGCGGCGTATTTGATCAGTTCGCTGGTGCGGCGGCCGGTGAAGACGATCGGCGTCTCGTTCAGGCTCAGCGGGCGGTAGAGTTCGCGCATCACCGCCTGGGCGCGTTCGTCCTCGGTGCCGACCACCACGCGATCGGGTCGCTTGAAGTCTTCGATCGCCGCGCCTTCCCGCAGGAACTCCGGGTTGGAGACCACGGCGAACTGGGCGTCGGGGCGGACCCGCTTGATGATCGTCTCGACCTCGTCGCCCGTCCCCACCGGCACGGTCGACTTGGTGACCACCACGGTGAAGTCTTCGATCAGTCCGGCGATTTCCTCGGCGGCGGCGTAGACGTAGCTGAGGTCGGCGTGACCGTCGCCGCGCCGGGTCGGCGTCCCCACGGCGATGAACACCGCGTCGGCGGCCTTGATGGCCTCGGCGCCGTCGAGGGTGAAGAACAGGCGCCCTTCGCGCACGTTGCGCGCCACCAGATCGTCCAGGCCGGGCTCGAAAATCGGGATCTCACCGCGTTCGAGGCGCTCGATCTTGCTCGGATCCTTGTCGATGCAGGTCACGACGTGACCGAAGTCAGCGAAGCAGGCCCCAGACACCAGGCCCACATAACCGGTGCCAATCATCGCAACGCGCATGAAGTCCCCATCTGCCAAAGCCGCCCAAATTGGCGGTGAAAAAAGTAAAATGTGACTAGCACCGGTCGTCCGTGCGGAGCAACCGCTTACGGTGAAAGTCGCCCCAGAAAGGCCAATACAGTCGCGACCTGCGAACTTTCGGCGCAATTGCAGTTTCAAGACGCATTTTCGCCATCGAATGCATATTCGCAATTACCGGCTAGACGACGCTTGATTGTTGCTTCTGATACTATCCGACTGGTTTATGAAGCTTCTGTTGCGAGCGGCGGCTGTCTTCTTCGCTTCGCGGCCCAAGTAACAGCAGCGCTTGGCGGTCGTTCTTTATCAGCCCAGCTTTTCCTCGATCAGGGCTGTCGTCCTGTCTAGGCCGAAGATCGTCGCGAACGAACCGAAGCGCGGGCCCTGGCTCTGGCCTAGTAGCACCTCGTACAACGCCTGGAACCAGGCGCGCAGCGGGTCGAAGCCGTGGTCCTTGCCGACCGCGAACACCTCGTTCTGAATCAGCTCGGCGTCCTGGCAGCCGGCTGGCAGGGCTTTCAGGCGGGCCAGCAGGTCGAGGATCGCCGCGCGCTCCTTGTCGTCCGGAGCCCGGAACGCCTTCGTCGGCTTCACGAAGTCGTCGTAATAGTTGATCGCGTAGCCGGCCAGGCGGTCCAGCAGCGGCTGGCTCTCCGGCGTCGCGCCGGGAATGTAGCGCGACAGGAAGCCCCAGAGGATTTCCTTGTCCGAGGCGTTGGCGGCCGAGACCAGGTTCAGCATCAGGCTGAACGAGACCGGCGAGCCGTATTGCGGCGGGCGGCCCGAATGGACGTGCCAGACCGGATTGTCCAACTGCTTGGCCGCTTCCTGGCGCGGATAGGCGTCCAGCTGCTGGAGGTACTCGTCGGTCGCCTTGGGGATGACGTCGAAATAGAGCTTCTTGGCCGACTTGGGGCTCTGGAACATGTAGTAGGACAGGCTTTCGGGCGCGCCGTAGCGCAGCCAGTCCTCCATCGACAGGCCGTTGCCCTTGGACTTGGAGATCTTCTGCGAGTTCTCGTCCAGGAAGAGCTCGTAGTTGAAGCCTTCGGGCGCAACGCCGCCCAGCGCCTTGCAGATCTGGGCCGAGGCCTTGACCGAGTCGATCAGGTCCTTGCCGCTCATCTCGTAGTCGACGCCCAGGGCCGTCCAGCGCATGGCCCAGTCGGGCTTCCACTGCATCTTCACATGGCCGCCGGTCACCGGGACCTCGACCTTCGATCCGTCCTCGTCCTGGAAGACGATCGTGCCCTTCTCGATGTTGCGCTCCAGCGTTGGGACCTGCAGCACCTTGCCGGTCGAGGGGCTGATCGGCAGGAACGGCGAATAGGAGGCGCGTCGTTCCTCGCCCAGGGTCGGCAGCATGACCTTCTGAATGGCGTCGAAACGCTCAAGCGCCGTCAGCAGCGTTTCGTCGAACCGCCCGCCCTTGTAGCACTCGGTCGACGAGACGAACTCGTAGTCGAAGCCGAAGCCATCCAGGAACGCGCGCAGGCGGGCGTTGTTGTGGGCGCCGAAGCTGTCATGGGTGCCGAACGGGTCGCGGACCAGGGTCAGCGGCTTGCCCAGGTCCTCGATCAGCGGCTGCTTGTTCTCGATGTTGTCGGGAACCTTGCGCAGGCCGTCCATGTCGTCGCTGAAGGCGATCAACCGGGTGGGGATAGCGTCGTCGGTCAGGGCGCGGAAGGCGCTGCGCACCATGGTCGTGCGCGCCACCTCGCCGAAGGTGCCCAGGTGCGGCAGGCCCGAGGGGCCGTAGCCGGTCTCCAGGATCACCGGCCGGGCCAAGGGGGGGAAGGTCTTCACCGCCTCGTCGGCCTTGCCCGCATGGATCAGGACCGAGGCCAGGTCGCGTTCGGCGTCGGACAGACGCAGGCGCAGGATGCGGGCGAGCAGGGCGCGCGCCTGCTCGAACGGCCAGGATCGAGCGTCGCGGGCGAGGGGGGAGAGGCCTTCAAACATGGCGCGGGGTATAAGCGGTGTAGGCGGCCGAAGCTAGGTTTCCAGTGCGGTTCGGCGCCCGCTTTTAGTCTGAGGCCGCTGCGGCGCGCCTTCGGTCCGGGTCTTGAGCGCCGGGCCCTGATCATCGATGACGAACACCGCCGAAGTTTCACCACCGAAGTTTGGCGCTACGCCATGGCGATCGCCGGGCGCGACCTCAGGGGGAAGGCGAGGCTTGTGACCCTGCCAGCCTGGCGATCGTCTCGATGAGATCGCCGGCGAGGATCGGCTTGGTCAGGAAGGCGTCGGCCCCCGCGCCCAGGCCGGCGGTCTCGTGTTCCGGCAAGGCGTTGGCGGTCAACATCACGATCGGTGTCGCGACCGCGCCGACGTCGCGTTCGGCCGCGCGAATGTGGGTTATGGCTTCCAGGCCGCCCATATTGGGCATCTGCATGTCCATGAGCACCAGGTCGTAGCCGCCGGGGCGGAAGCGTGCGACCGCTTCCCGCCCGTCGACAGCCATGGTCAGATCCACGTCCAGGCCGTCGAGCATCAGGCTCACCACCCGGCGATTGATGTCGTGGTCTTCGGCCAACAGAATCTTCAGCGTTCGCCCTGCCGCCAGGGTCGGCTGCGCGAAATCCTGCAGCGGGAGAGCGTGATCATTTTCCGCCGCCACGGCCAGGGGCAGGCGCACGGTGAAGCGCGACCCTTCGCCAGGCGCCGAAGCCGCCTCGATCTCGCCGTTCATCAGGCGCGTCAGGGCCTGCGAAATCGACAGGCCAAGGCCCGTGCCGCCGAACCGTCGGGTGATCGAGCCGTCGGCCTGGGCGAAGCGCGCGAAGAGGCGCCGACCCGTCTCCGCGTCGAAACCGATCCCAGTGTCGGTGATCGTCAGACTCAGCGCCTGAGCCCCGTCGATTTCGGCCTCCGCGTCGACGCTCAGTTCGACCCGACCCCGATCGGTGAACTTGATGGCGTTCGAAACCAGGTTGCCGAGGATCTGCTTCAGGCGCGCGGCGTCGCCGATGTGCCGGTTGGCCACGGTCGGCCCGATCCGAAGCTCCAGGGCTAGGCCCTTCTCCTCGGCCTTGGCCCGAAACAGGTCGACAATGGCGCTGCAGGTCGCCCGAAGATCGAAGCTTTCGGCGTGAATGGCCAATTCCCCAGCCTCGACCCGGGCGAGATCCAAAACGTCGTTGAGCAAGACCTGCAAGGAATCGGCGCTGGTTTCGACAAGGTGGACCATGTCTCGCTGTCGCGGCCCCAGATCGGTCCGAGCCAGCGCTCCGACGACGCCGATGATGCCGTTCATTGGAGTTCGGATCTCATGGCTCATATTGGCCAGAAATTCCGATTTGGAGCGGCTGGCCGCTTCGGCCTTCTCCTTGGCCTTGCGTACCGCCGCATAGGCGCGCTCCAGCCGCTGGGCGCTGCGGTTGCGGACGCTGAGCGCGGCGGTGGCGGGGACGGCGGCGGCGAAGGCGGAGGCGATGAACAGCTGGATCATGAACTGTTGGCGATACGGATCCGCCGGGGCCATGAAGGCGACCGGCCCGTGTCCGTTGGCCGTCAGGGCCATGGCGATGACGCCGGCCGTCAGCACCGATGCGTAGACCCAGCCAGGCCCTGCGCGGAAGGCCGTCAGCACCAGGGCGGGCATGACCAGCGTCAGGGCGATGAACTGGTCGCTGATGAAGGCGACGACAGTCAGGATGACGGTGAGCGCCAGCAGCAGGAAGCGCTCAAGGCGCGGGGCCGCCGCCGCATGGAACAGGCGCTCTTGCTTGAACGGCAGCAGCGCCGCCGGCGTCGCGATTAGCAGGCCAAGGCCGTCCTCCAGCGCCCATTGCAGCCAGGCGTGAGCAAAATCGGCGGAGCCGTCGAGCAGGCCGACCAGGATCTGACCGACCAGCGCTTCCAGCCCCGCTGCGACGGCCGCGATCAGGGTGAAGATGAACAAGCGTCGGGCGCGTGAGAGATCCAGCGCTGCTCCGCAAAAGCTACGCGTCAGCATCGCGCCGCCGAAGGCCAGCGCCTGGTTCAGGCCGCTGAACAACAACGCGTGCGTCAGGTCGATCCGGCCGATCCAGTTGTGGGTGATGTCCACTGCAAAACAGGCGAGGCAAAAGGCGAGTCCGAGCTGCGGCGAAAGCACCAGGATCGCGGCCAGCAGGATGCCGTTGGACGGGAAGAAGGCGACAGCGTCGCTGATGTCGCGACAGAACAGCCAGATGCAGAGCTCGATAGCGACATAGGCCAGGAAGAGCGCCGCCGCGGTCGGCAGGCCTCGCGGCGGATCGGCCGGCCGATAGAGGCGAAGGCGCACGGCCATGCGGAGGGCTCCTCTCGGCCCGAAGGCGCGGTTCTCCGGCCCCGTCTTATGCCGCAGGAGAGCGGCGGCAAGGTCAAGGAACGGTAAAACCCGGTGGCGCAGTTTGTCGCATCCCGCGCCGCGATCATCGAAGAGCGTGCGGTGTCTGGTCATTCCTCGATCCGCCAGAGGCGGTCGCGCGAGCGCTTTTCGAAATCGTGATCATCCAGCGGCGTCGGGTACTTTAACGGTCCAGCGACGCCCGTTTCAAATTAACAAGCAGAATACCGTAAATCGAAACGGTATTTGTTGCTCAGTTCGGCCCCTGCGGCGATAAATGAGTGCAAGTCGGCCATCAAATCCGGATCGTAAAATGGATGCGTTCCGATTTGTGGGCTTGCGTTTCAAAAATCTATTTGTCAGATAAATGCGGAAGCGGCGCATTTAAAGTGACGGGGGGAGCCTGTGGACCACACTACGGCAGGCGCACCCCGCACCGACGGCCGGGCCAGTTGGGTCGGGGATTTCGGGCTTTGACGTACGACAAGGTTTTCTACGCCACCCATCCGGCGATGATGGCGGGCGCGAGCAATCAGGATCTTCGTGACCGGTATCTGATCGAAAGCCTGTTCGTCGACGGCGCCGTCAAGCTCAACTATCTGCATCAGGAACGGCTGGTCATCGGCGGCGCCGCGCCTCTCGATGCGGCGATCGCCCTGCCGGCCCAAGCCGAGCCGCCGTCGCAGGCAGGGCAACCGTTCCTGGCGGCGCGGGAGATGGGCGTCGTCAATGTCGGCCAGGGCGCTGGCCGGGTGACGGTGGACGGGCAGGTCTTCGTCCTTGAGCCGCTCGACGCCCTCTACATCACCCGCGGCGCCGTCGATGTCCGGTTCGAGAGCCTCGACCTAGAGGGTCCCGCCCGTTTCTACCTCGCCTCGACTCCGGCCCACGTCGCTTTCGAAACCAAAGGATTGTCGACGGCGGCGGCGATCCCCCTCGAACGCGGGGCGCGCGAGAGCGCCAACCATCGGATCATCTATCAGCTGGTGGTGCCCGGCGTCTGTGCTTCGGCCCAATTGCTGCTAGGCCTGACGATCCTGCAACCGGGCAGCGTCTGGAACACCATGCCGCCGCATCTGCACGACCGTCGTTCCGAGGCCTATTTCTACTTCCGTCTCGGCGCGGAGGAGCGGGCGCTCCATTTTATGGGCGAGCCTCAGGCCACGCGGCATCTGGTCGTCGCCAACGAGCAGGCGGTGATCTGCCCGCCCTGGTCAGTCCACAGCGGCGTCGGAACCGGCTGCTACGCCTTCATCTGGGCGATGGGCGGGGAAAACCTCGACTATGACGACATGAACGTGCTCGACATCTGCCAGCTGCAGTGACCCAGGCGCCTCGCGGCGGGACGAAATAACAAAGGAGCCGGGCGAACCCGGCTTGGACGGAGGAAGCGATGAAGTCTGTTTTTCGCGCGGCGGTCGGGGTCGCGGCCTTGCTGGCGACGTGCATACCGCTGGCCGCAACGGCCGCCCAGACGCCGTCGGCGCCCTCCCAGGCCGCGTCCGTTCCCTATGCCCGGGCCGACGTGCTGCGCCTGGCCGAGAAGGTCGCCGACTACCAGCTGGCCACCATGGCGGCCGGCTATATTCCGCCCAATACCTCGCGCGATACGGCCGACCTGAAGGGATGGGTGCAGGGCGCCCTGTTCGTCGGGCTGAGGGACTTGGCCGACCGGTCGGACAACCCCGCCTATCGCCAGGCGATCCTGGCGCGGGGCCTGGCCAACCAGTGGGAACTGGGCAAGCGCTTCTATCACGCTGACGACCACGTGATCGGTCAGGCCTATCTCTGGGCCTCGCGTCATGGCGGCGGCGACGCGGCGATCGGTCCGCTGCGCCAGCGGTTCGACGCCATCCTGGCCTATCCACCCAAGGTCGGGCTGGAGCACGCCGAATATACCGATCCGCGCGGCGTCGACTGCGACCAGCGCTGGTGCTGGAGCGACGCCCTGTTCATGGCGCCCGCGACCTGGTTCGAGTTGAGCACGGTCACCGGCGATCCGCGCTACGCGGCCTATGCCCGCAAGGAATTCGCGGCCGTGACCGACTTCCTCTACGACAAGGACGAGCATCTCTACTATCGGGACTCGCGGTTCTTCACCCGTCGCGGGGCGAACGGCGAGAAGGTGTTCTGGAGCCGGGGCGACGGCTGGGTGTTTGCGGGCTTGGCCCGTATCATCCCTCTGCTGCCGGCCGGCGATCCCGATCGCGTCCGAATGGAAGCTGTCTTCAAGGAGATGGCCGGCAAGCTGAAGGCGATCCAGAAGCCGGACGGCTACTGGTCGCCGTCCCTGCTGTCCGATCCGGCCAAGTCGCCACCGGAATCCAGCGGCACGGCCTTCTTCACCTATGGCATGGCCTGGGGCGTCAAGAGCGGGCTGCTCGACCGGGCCAGCTACGAGCCCGTGGCCCGCAAGGGGTGGGTGGCCCTGACGCGCGCGGTGCATCCGGAAGGCAAGTTCGGCTACGTCCAGCCGGTTTCCGACCGCCCGGAGAGCGTCAGCTATGACGATACCCAGTTCTACGGCGTCGGCGCCTTCCTGCTGGCGGCGACGGCGATGGCCGATCTCGACCTCAAGCCAGCGCGATAGGGGCGACCATGCACAAGCGTGATTTCATGAAGGCGGCCCTCGTCGGCGCCGCGACCCTGGGGAGCGGCGCCGCCAGTGCGGCCAAGCCGGCCGCCGCGCCGGTCGACGACCGCGCCTACATGGCCGGACTGCTGGAGAAGATCGCCAGCCCGGTGCTGTCGGCGATGTCGAAGGGCCAACTGAAGAAAGCCTTTCCGCTGGAGCTCAGCCCGACCTGGGACGGGCGCGAGTCCGGCGTCGCCTACCTGGAGTGCTTCGGCCGCATGATCTCGGGCCTCTCGCCCTGGCTGGCCCTGCCTGAGGACGCCACCGCCGAGGGCAAGGTCCGCAAGCGGCTGACGGAACAGGCCCTGCAGAGCTATGTCCATGCCGTGGACCCGGCCAGTCCGGACTACCTGCTGTGGCGCGGCCATGGCCAGGCCCTGGTGGATTCGGCCTATTTCACCCAGGCCCTGCTGCGCGCCCCCAAGGCCCTGTGGGAGCCGCTGGACGCGACGACCAAGAAGCGGATCGTCGAGGAGATCAAGGGCCTGCGCCGGGTCAATCCGCCCTTCATCAACTGGCTGCTGTTCGCGGCGATGAACGAGGCGTTCCTGCTGCAGATCGGCGAGGAGTCCGATCCCATGCGGCTGAACACCGCCGTGCGCAAGATCGACGAATGGTACATTGGCGACGGCTGGATCAAGGACGGGGCGACCTTCCACTTCGACTATTACGGCTCGTTCGTGATGCATCCGATGATGATCCAGGTGCTGGAGGTCATGGAGGCCCACAAGGCCCCGTTCTGGAAGGACGACCTGACCAAGTGGCGCGAACTGGCCGTCAAGCGCGCCCAGCGCTACAGCGAGCACCTGGAGCGGTTCGTCTCGCCCGAAGGAACCTTCCCGCCGTTCGGCCGGTCGCTGACCTATCGCACGGCTGTGTTCCAGCCGCTGGCCATGCTGGCCTTGCGCAAGCAGTTGCCGGCCAAGCTGTCGGAGGGACAGGTGCGCTCGGCCCTGGTGGCCGCGCACAAGGCGGTGTTCAGCCAGCCGAGCAACTTCACCAAGGACAGTTTCCTGACCATCGGCTTCGCCGGGCACAACCCGGCGCTGGGCGACTGGTATTCAAACAACGGCAGCATGTACATCACCGCGGAGGGCTTCCTGGCCCTGGGACTTCCGGCGTCGGACAGCTTCTGGACGGCGCCGGCCCAGGCCTGGACCCAGAAGCTGGCCTTCTCGGGCCAGCCGTTCCAGAAAGACTATGCCGTCGACTATTGAATCGGGACGGCCGCGCTGGGACGGCCATTGCAATTTGGCGCCGGAGCCGTATCACTATCCGGTACGGCCCGCGGCGAAGTCGCTGCGGAGCCTGCGGGATGATTGAGATGGCCGACAGCCCTTCGGTGGATGTGGAGGAGGCGTCCTCGGCGCGCGCCAGCGCCGGCGCCCAGACCCTGTTCAAGGGGCTTGAGGTGCTCAGCCGGGTGGCCAAGGGCGACACGACCCTGGGTAAGATGGCCAAGTCCCTGGACCTGAACAAGACGACGGTCCATCGTCTGGCCTCGACCTTGGTCGAGGCGGGCTTCCTGTCCTTCTCGCCCCGCGAAGGCTATGCGCTTGGCACCAAGCTGCTGGAGCTGGGCTACGCCGCCTCCCAGCAGATCACCCTGACCCGGGTGAGCCACGACCATCTGCGCCAGCTGTCGCTTGACACCGGCGACACGGTCAATCTGGGTGTCCTGGACCGCGACCAGGTGCATTACATCGACAAGATTCCCGGCACCCGGCGCATCGAGGTGCGCTGCGTCATCGGCGAGCGCCAGCCGCTGCGCCACACGGGTTTGGGCAAGGCGCTGCTGATGGACGAGGGCGAGGACGTCCTGCGCGAGGTGTTCCTGCGCGAGGCCGCCGCCTTTCCCCGCTACCGCTACGACCTTCGCCAGTGGCTGGAGGTGATGGCCCGCTACCGCGCCCAGGGTTACGCCCTCGATCTGGACGAGAACGAGGACCATATCCGTTGCGTGGCCGCGCCGATCCGCGACATGGGCGGCAAGATCATCGCCGCCGTCTCCGTGTCCTCGATCGCCCAGTACATGGATGACGCCCGGATCGAGACGGTCGCGACTTACGTCAAGGAAACGACCCAGAAGATCAGCGCGGAATTCGGCTACCGCTGAGGCGGAGCCGATCCTTGATGGCGACGCCGCCTCGCGGCGACATGCCTCGACGCGCCTGGAACCTCATTCCTGTTGCCGTCACGCAACAGCGGTCGCCGAAACGCGTCGCGACCTGAAAAATCATACAAATGGCGTTCCCATATATGTTGTCCTTCTTCGCTATGTGTTACGCCTTGAGTCAGAAGCGAAAAGCTCGACCGTGAGGAAACATGCCAGGACAGATGATGCGGAACTCGACCGCCTAGGCGCCTGAACGGCGTCAGTTCTCGATTTTTGAAACGCGCCGCCCGTGGGCGGGCAGTCCCCTCGACATGTCGGGCGGGGATGGGATCTGCGCGGCCAAGAGCGCCGCGAGGGGAGGGAACCATGAAGAAGCAACTGCTGCTGACGACGATCCTGGCCGTGGGGATGGGCGCCGCCACGGCCGCCTGGGCCCAGGATGCGGCCACGGCGAACGATACGGCGACCAACAGCGATGCGGCCCGCGATGCGGCGCGCGACACCGTCGATGAGGTGGTCGTCACCGGCTTCCGGTCTTCGCTGCAGAAGTCGCTGAACCTGAAGAAGGACGCGATCGTGGTCCGCGACTCGATCGTGGCCGAGGACATCGGCAAGTTCCCCGAGGCCAACGTCGCCGAAGCGCTGCAACGCATTCCGGGCGTCTATCTGAGCCGCGACGGCGCCTCCAACGAGGGCCAGCGGATCTCGATCCGCGGCTTGGGCTCGGACTACAACGTCACCACCATCAACGGCGCGCCGGTCCGCACCACCTCGTCCAGCAACGTCGGCGGTTCGTCGCGCGACTTCAACTACGACGTCTTCGCCTCGGAACTGTTCGGTCGCGTGGACTTCTACAAGACCCCGCTGGCCGAGCTGGAAGAAGGCGGGATCGGCGGCGTGGTCGACCTGCAGACGCCGCGTCCGTTCGACCATCCGGGTCAGGCGATCCGCTATCAGGTGGTGGGGTCCTACAACGACAAGTCCAAGCACCTGGACCCGGCCGGCTTTGCGCTGTTCTCCAACACCTGGGGCAACTTCGGCGCGCTGCTCGCGGTGGCGCACTCCGAGAGCGTCAACAACCGTTCCGGCTTCGAGGCCACCGGCGGCTACAACAGCCATGCCCTGGGCAGCCAGTCGCCCAACAAAGGCCCGTTCGCGGTCACGCTGGACTTCGCCGACCCCCGCTACAATCCCGGCAGCCTGACCCGCGCCCAGATCGAGAACGGCTATCTGCCGCGCTTCTACCGCTACTATGGCGGCGAAAATACGCGTAAGCGCGACGGCGCCGTCGCCTCGCTGCAGTACCAGAACGAAAAGCTGAACGTCAGCCTGGACGGGCTCTATTCGAAGCTGACGGACTCGCTGGACGAGTACACCTTCGGCCTGCCGATCCGGAACTCCAAGACCACCAACACCGCCGCCCAGCCCGGCGCGCCGGGCCATAACGGCCTGGTGCCGATCAATGTCACCTTGGATCCGGAATCGAACCTGCTGGAAGGCACGTTCGGCAACACGTCCTACCTCGGGGAGAGCTACTTCTATAACGCCGAGACCAAGTTCAAGATGGCCTCGTTCAACGCCAGCTACCAGTTCACCGACCGCTTGAAGGTGACGGCGCAGGGCAGCCTCAGCAAGAGCGACGCCTTCTTCACCGGCAACCGCCTGGTCTCCAACCTCTATGGCGTGACCTCGACGATCGACTATACGGACGACCACGTCTATCCGGCCCTGTCGGCGCCCGGCGTCGACTTCACCAATCCTAACAACTACCAGGACTTCGGCGTCGGCTTCGACTGGCGGCGCGAGATCGACAAGGAAAAGACGGCCAAGATCTTCGCCGACTACGACTACGGCCTGTTCGGCGTCGAGGGTCACCTGAAGGGCGGCTTCTCCTACGTTTCGACCCAGAAGGACACCAGCAAGCGCAACGCCACGGCGGCGGGCACCGCCAAGGTCAACGCCATCGGCGCCGCCGGACTGCGTTCGCAGATGCTGCACGAGGTGCCGCTCGACAACCTGGTGATCGGGTCGGGCTATCCCCAGGAATGGGCGACGTTCAGCCGCGACTACATGATGAACACCTTCGACCCGATCGGCACGGCGAGGGCCACGCCGATCGACTTCAACGCCAGCTTCGGGGCCGAGGAAGAGGTCAAGACCGCCTTCCTGCAGACGGACCTCAAGGGCCAGATCTTCGATCGCGAACTGCGCGTCAACGCCGGCGTGCGCTATTCCGAGACCAGCACCCACATCGACAACTATCTGCGCCAGACGAACGGGGCGGTGACGACCTATGTGCCCAACAAGGCCGATGGCTCGTACGACAACACCCTGCCGTCAGCCAGCTTCGCCTACGACCTCACCGACAAGCTGATCTGGCGGGGGTCGTGGGGCAAGACGATCACCCGGGCGTCGCTGTCGATCATCGCCGCCAACACGGTCATCCCGAACATCTACGACACCCGCGCGACCTCGGGGAATCCGGACCTGCTGCCGCAGACCTCGACCAACTACGACACGGGCCTGGAATGGTACTTCGGGCGCGGCGGGATTCTGAGCGCCGGGTTCTTCTGGAAGGAGCTCAAGGACACCACGGTCTCGACCACGACCACCGTGCCG
This sequence comes from Caulobacter sp. Root1472, assembly GCF_001426985.1. Lineage (NCBI taxonomy): Bacteria > Pseudomonadati > Pseudomonadota > Alphaproteobacteria > Caulobacterales > Caulobacteraceae > Caulobacter > Caulobacter sp. Root1472. The sequence goes on from NZ_LMFX01000050.1 coordinate 55,295, forward strand.
TTCTCGTCGCTGGGCCTGCCCGACACCGCCCTGGCGCCGATCTTCCAGGACCCGGCGACCGGCAAGGTCGATCCGAACCTGCCGATCACCCTGGCCACCTACTACAACCAGGGTTCGATCAAGCTGGACGGTTACGAACTGGCCTACCAGCAGTCGTTCGACTTCCTGCCGGGCTTCTGGAGCGGCCTGGGCGCCCTGGCCAGCTTCACTCACGTCAACACCAGCGGCTATAACTATGCGACCTCGGCCGGCAAGATCCTCAACGTCAACACCGTGCCCAAGTACTCGTACAGCCTGACGGGCTATTACGAGAAGGGTCCGTTTGGTGTTCGCCTGTCCTACAACTACAAGGCCAAGAACATCATCGAGACCACCAACAACGGTTCGGACCTGCAGCGCTGGCATGCCGGGTCGGGCTTCCTCGACGGCAATGTCAGCTACAAGATCAACGACAGCATCGAGGTGCGCCTGGACGCGCTGAACCTCACCAACGCCCTGACCTACGACTATTTCGACGACGTCAGCGGCCGCTACGGCGATGGCCGCAAGACGCGGATGGACTACGCCAAGTTCAACGGCCGGACGATCAAGTTCGGCGTCCGCGGCAAGTTCTAGTTCGAACCCGGCGGGAGGGCCCTGGCCTTCCCGCCGCCCGCTTTCCGCGTGACTTCAGTCAGCGATCGCGGCCGGCGTGTCCAGCCGGGCGCTCAGGCATCGGGTCACCTCGGTCAGGGCCTGCGCCCTGGTGGGGCCTTGGTTCTCGATCGCTTGACGGGGCAGGTCGCCAGGCATTCCGGACCAGGCCAGCGCATCGGACATGCCTTTCGAATGCGACAGAACCCGCAACGAGCGCAGGAGAAATTCGGAGTCGTTGGTCTTAACGGCAAGCTTGAAAATCGCGGCCGCCGCCTCCGGCGTGGTTATCAAACTGGCCGCGCCAAGTAATCGGCCGCTAAGCGCGTGCACGAGGGTCTCCATTGACGAGTCGTATGCTGCGTAGTGCGATAGTTTTATACATGCACAACAATAACGATCGTGACCATAGTTAACGATGTAATTTCTGCGACTTATTGTCTGGGATCACAATTATTTACAATTGGACCGCGGCGGGTTTCAGCGCCGCCCGACCAGCGTCTGGGCAAGCTGCGGCGTGCAATGACGGGACGGCCAAGCTCCATCGTCCAGACTTGAGACGCTGAAGCTGCGGGGTTCGCACAGGGAACGAATAGCGCGGGTCTGAGGTTTGCGCCCCAATGTCGCCCATTCCCGGTGGCCTTCTGAAGACCCACGGAGATGATCGCGACCGTGACCACCGCCGCCGTTCTGACCGACCTGCTCTATCGCGTCGAACAACACCGAAGGGCGCTGGTGAGCGAACTCCTCGCGCGCCACCAGCTCAACCTGACCCAGTGGATGGCGCTAGGCGTGCTCCGAAAGCGCGGGGTGTGCAGCATGACCGAGCTGGCCCAGGCCAGCGCCATCGACCGTACGTCTCTGACCCGCACCGTCGACGGCCTGATCGCCAGGGGTTGCGTCGTCCGCTCCGCCCTGCCGGGCGACCGCCGAGCGGTGATCGTGCAGATTTCCCCTGGCGGCGAAGCCCTGGCCAGCCAGGTGGGGGCTGACGTCGAAGCCGTGGAGCGCCGGCTGCTTTCGGTCCTGGACGAGAATCGCCAGGCAGGTCTCGCGCAGGATCTGGCCAAACTGTTGTCGCCGCCGACCCATCAGACCGGCGACGTGGTTAGTCGTCGTTCGCGTTCGGCTTGAGGTCCAAGGCGTCGAACGGCTGGGCTTCCAGCGTATTGCCGTCGTCGTCGAGGATGCACATGCGCCAGCTTCTGGGCTCGGCGAACACCTCCGGATAGTCGCGCACCAAGGCCGCCGCCAGGCGCGCAGCTTCCCGGCGTGCTGCGGTCAGGTTTCTCAGCTCCACGCCCTCGGGATCGGGGAACCGCTCCGAACCTTGGGCTTCGAAATGAAAGCGAGGCATTGATCACGCCCTTTCTAGCGCTGCACTGAGGCGGCTCGACGCAAGGGCGGCGCCAAAATGGGCCAAGCTTCGCTCGGAAGGCGAATTTCGGGAGCGCCGTTCAACGGGGGAGGGGCGCCCGCCGCGACCTAAAACGCCTCGGCCACGATCGTCCCGTCCGGCAGCAGGGCCGCGCGCTTGAGGCCGCTGGAGGCGAAAGGCATGGCGACATTGCCGTCGCGGTCGACGGCGATCAGGCCGCCGTGGCCGCCGAGTTCCGCCACGCCCTGGATGGCGGCCTGGGCGGCGTCCTCCAGGCGCTCGCCCCCAAACCGCACCCGATGGGCGATCTGGGCGGCCACCGCGGTGCGGATGAAAAATTCGCCTTGGCCGGTGCAGGAAACCGCCGCATGGCCGTCCGCCCAGGCGCCCGCGCCGATGATCGGCGAATCCCCGACCCGGCCGGGCAGCTTGCCGAACACCCCGGCCGTGGAGGTCGCCGCCGCCAGCCGGCCCTCGGCGTCGCGGACGACGCAGCCGACGGTGCCGGTCGGCAGGACGCCGGGCGCATGGTTGGCCTCGAACGCCCCGGCCTGGGTGAACCAGGCCGCGGGATCGGTGATCGGCTTCAGACCCTGTTCGCGGGCGAAGGCCATGGCGCCTTCGCCGGCCAGCATCACGTGCGGCGTGCGCTCCATCACCGCCCGGGCGGCCAGGATCGGACTCTCGAAGCCCTGCAGGGCCGCGACCGACCCGGCGCGCAGCGTCGCGCCGTCCATCAGGCTGGCGTCCAGCTCATATTCGCCGTCGGCGTTGGGCGAGGCGCCCTTGCCGGCGATGTAGAGGCCGGACGCCTCCAGGGCCGCCACGGTCTCGACGGCCACGTCCAGGGCGCTGGCTCCCGCCGCCAGCCGCTCGCGCGCCGCCTCAACCAAGCTGCGCATATGGGCGATCTCGATGTCGTAGTCGTGGCCGCGCTTGGCCCCGGCGCCGCCGTGCAGGGCGAGGGTAAAACGTTTGTTTGACATTCTGCTTCCTTGGCCGTCCGGCGTGCGCTAGCGTCCGGCCGCTCATAAAGACAAACGTAGGGAGAGGCGAGATGAAGGCGGTGCTCAGCAAGGCGGTCGGCGGACCCGAGACCTTGGTGCTGGAAGACCTGCCCGACCCTCATCCTGGCCCGGGGCAGGTGGTGCTCGAGGTCAAGGCCTGCGGCGTCAACTATCCCGACGTGCTGATCATCGAGGACAAGTATCAGTTCAGGCCCGAGCGGCCGTTCGCGCCCGGCGGCGAGGTGTCTGGCGTCGTCGCCGCGGTGGGCGAGGGAGTCACCGGGCTGGAAGTCGGCCAGCGGGTGCTGGCCTCGACGGGTTGGGGCGGCATGGCCGAGCGGGTCGCTCTGGACGCGGCGCGCTGCACGCCGATTCCCGACACCATGCCGTTCGACGAGGCCGCCGCCTTCATCCTAACCTACGGCACCTCATACTACGCCCTGAAGGACCGTGGCCGGCTGAAAGCCGGCGAGAGCCTGCTGGTGCTGGGGGCGGCGGGCGGCGTGGGCTTGGCGGCGGTCGAGCTGGGCAAGGCGGCCGGAGCTCGGGTGATCGCCGCCTGTTCCAGCCAGGAAAAGGTCGACCTTGCCCTCAGCCGCGGCGCCGACGCCGGCGTGGTCTATCCGCGCGGCCCGTTCGACAAGGACGGCCAGAAGGCCCTGGCGACGCAGATCAAGGACGCCTGCGGCCCCGGCGGCTGGGACGTGGCCTATGACGCGGTCGGCGGCGACTATTCGGAGGCCACGATCCGCGCGGCGGGCTGGAACGGTCGCTTCCTGGTGATCGGCTTCCCGTCTGGCATCCCGAAGATCCCGCTTAACCTGACCCTGCTGAAGTCGTGCGACATCGTCGGGGTGTTTTGGGGCGCGGCGGTGGCCCGCGATCCCGAAGGGCACGCTCAGAACGTGCGGGAGCTGATGGATCTCTATGCCGCGAGCAAGATCCGGCCCTATGTCTCCGAGCGATTCCCGTTGGCCAAGGCCGGCGAGGCGATCGCGCACCTGGCCAGTCGCAAAGCCATGGGCAAGGTCGTGGTCGTCAACGAATAGTCCGCGACATCCCGACACGGGCGGACCGGCGTCCTGCCGAATCGAAGTTCCTGAACGTTTGGTCCGTCTGTGTCGTCAGTTGTTTAAATGGTAAATTGCTCCTGAATAGAGGTTTTCAAGGTTAAGTTTCGCTAATCATTCTTCTTGGGAAAAGGCTAAGCCTATTCCTATAGACCTGTGCTCCAAGTCGTCGGAGTCGGGTAAGATGTTCCTTCCAGCGAGAGACGCCTCCTCTCCAGAGGTGCGTCAAAACTTTCGTATGAGCCGCCGTCCCGAGGAGCGCGTGCAGGTGCTCGGCGGGTCGATGGACCTGGTCCGCCCAGAGGAAGTCTTCCATTTCGTGGCTGGCAAGATCGCCGCGCGCGAAAGCGCCGTGGTCGCCAATCACAATCTCCACAGCCTGTATCTGATCCGCAAGGACCAGAAGATCGCCGAGTTCTTCGCCACGTCCGACCTGATCGAGGTCGATTCCGTGCCGCTGATCTTCTGGGCGCGCATCGTCGGCCGGGCCAGCCGCCGGTTTCACCGCTGCACCTATCTGGACTGGCGTGACGCCTTCTGGGAGCGCGCCATCCGGGAAGACTGGAAGGTGTTCTTCGTCGGCGGCGCTCCGGGCGTCGGCGAGAAGGCGACCGCCAGGATCCAGGCTGATTGGCCAGCCGCGCGGATCCGTACGCACCATGGCTATTTCGATGTCGCGCCCGGTTCGGCCGAGAACCAGGCTGTGGTTGACGCGATCAACGACTATCGGCCCGACATCGTGCTGGTCGGCATGGGCATGCCGCGCCAGGAGGTCTGGGTTCTGGAGAACCAGGCCAAGCTGGGCCCCTGCGTGACCTTCACGGTCGGCGGCGCTTTCGACTACGAGGCCGGCGTCCAGCGCCCCTCGCCCCGCTGGATGGGGCAGGTGGGCATGGAGTGGTTGTTCCGGCTGGTGGTCGACCCGCGGCGCCTGTTCACGCGCTACTGCGTAGAACCATGGCATCTGATGGGGCCTGCCCTGCGTGACGTGCGTCGCGCCTTGGCGCGGCAGGTCTCTTCCCGTAAAGCTTTGGACGCCGCCCGCGCTGAATATGTCCGGGCGTCCGATCTGGCCCGCTCTGACAGTCTGGGGGGACGATGAGCCTGAAGATCCACGTGTCGCCCTCCGGCCGAAAGGCCGAGCGGCCCAATATCGCGCAACGTGTCGGGGCGATCTTCGGTCTGGCCGGCCTGGTGCTGGCATGGGCCGTGGTCCTGCTGCCCTGCGCCGTCTGGCTGCTGTTCAACCTGGTGTTCAACCGGTCGCAAGAGACGCCCGTTCGCCAGCAAGCCTGAACGCTGTTCACTTAGTCCTGGCCAGGCGCGTTCCGCCGGGCCAGGATAGCCGCGCCTCACGCAGCGGCCCACCCTCCCAGAGGCCGCGCGCGGCCAAAGGGAGCGGCGCATGACGGGACGTCTGGACGGCAAGGTTGCGGTGATCACCGGCGGATGCTCGGGCATTGGGCTCGGAACGGTGGAGCTGTTCGCGGCCCAGGGCGCCAAGGTCGTCGCCGCCGACCTGCAGGTCGACAAGGGCGAGATGCTTGAAAAGCGTTTTCCTGGCCAGGTGCGCTTCGCCCCCTGCGACGTCACGCACGAAAGCCAAGTCGCCGCCGCCTTGGCCCTGGCCCAGGACGCCTTCGGCGGGCTCGACATCCTGTTCAACAACGCCGGCCATGGCGGCGCGCCGAACGGCGTGGCCGACATGACCGCCGAGGGGTGGGACGCCACGTTCGCCTTGCTGTTGCGCGGGCCGGTTCTGGGCATGAAGCACGCCCTGCCCCTGATGCTGCAGCGCGGCGGCGGCAGCATCATCAACACCGCGTCGATCGCGGGCCTGCAGGCGGGTTTTGGGCCCCTGGCCTACTCGACGGCCAAGGCGGCGGTGATCCACATGAGCAAGTGCGCGGCCGCCGAGCTGTCACCGTTGAAGGTGCGGGTCAACGCCATCTGCCCCGGCCTGATCGCCACTTCGATCTTCGGGGCGTCGATGGGCCTGCCGCGGGAGGTGGCCGACCAGATGGCCGCCCGGGTGGCCGAGGTCGGGCCGAAGATCCAGCCGATCCCCAAGGCCGGCTTGCCGGAAGACATCGCTCGGGCGGCGCTCTATCTGGCCAGCGACGATTCCGAATTCGTGACCGGAACCCATATCGTGGTCGACGGTGGCGTCACGATCGGCGGCCGTCACGCCTGGGATCACGCCGCGCCTTCCCCGCTGTTGTCAGCCATGGGGATCACTCCGGAACAGGCCGAACAGATGCGGGCAGCGCTGATCGCGGCGCAAGCTCAAGGCGCGTGACCGCGAGAGCCGAGTGTTCGGCTCCCAGGATCCCTGACCGCTGGACCGTCGACTGATGCGCTTTAGGCGCCTCACATCAATCCATGTGAGGCTAAAGGGCTCTAGGAGCGCGTGCTCACCCCGACGTGGACCCACTTGGTGGGGGCGCCTGGCGCCTGGCGGTCCAGCCACTGATAGGGCGCTTCGTTCCAGGGCAGGATCCAGGGCGACAGGTTGTCGAGCACGACTTCGCCCTCGTTGGTGGCCACCAGCAGCACGGCGTGCATTTCGCCGTGGAACGTACGGACGATGGCGATCGATAGGGCCTCGCCCGGGGCACCCGCCTCGATCAGCGCGCGCCGCTTGGCCAGGGCGTAGTCTTCGCAGTCCCCCCGTTTGACGTGGTCGACGCCGGCGGCCCAGTAGTCGGCCCTTCCATAGGCGGCATAGTCGTCCGAGCGACGGATCGAGCGGTTGACCTGGGTGTTGATCCGCTGCAGCTCGCGATCGCTCAGTTGGCTGACCATCGGCGGTGCGGGCGCGTCGTTGATCGCCCCATTTTCAGCCCGGGCGCTCTCGACCGGCGCGTCCTCGACCATCACACCCTCGACGGCCGGCACGGCGGTCGTGGCGGTGACGGGATCGGCGTCTTCGGTCTCTGGCTCCTCCGCGATGACGGGGGCGACCGGTTCGAACAGGTTCGCGACGGGACGCGGCGCCAGCGGACGGTTGATATAGCCTGGGTAAGCCGAGGCGGGCGCCTCGGCCAATTCGGCGGTCGTACGTCCGAACAGGGCCGCCCAGCGGGCCTGCCCGGCCCACTGCCGGACTTCGGCCAGCTTGGCCGCCTGACTGGCGTCGATATCGTCGCCGCGGACGCCGTCCACGCACTCGATGGGCTGGCGCTGACAGAGGTCGGCGAAGCCGACCGGCGCGGCGGTGGGCGCGCCCAGCGGCATGGGCGGCGCGACCTTCATCGGCGCGGCCACGGCGAGAGCGGGCGCGAACATCAGAGCCAGAAGGCTAAGAGCGGACCGGTTGCGCATGGATACTCATCCCCTGTTCGGGACCGAATATCGCAATTAAAATCTAATAACCGACGTAGATAAATGGGTAAACATAAGTATACGTATAGAGTTAATCCCCCTTAACTAAATAAGGTATTCTACCTAGTTGGGGTAAACTGCGACGGAAGCTTCACCTGGACTGCACAATAGAAAAGCCGGCGGCGTTGGGACGCCGCCGGCCTGAGAAATGAGATGACGCCGATCAGACCGGGTTGGCCGAAGAGGCCGCGTCCTGGACCTTGGGAGCGGGACGACGGCGGCGCTTGCGCCTGTCCAGGGCCCGCAGTTGCCGGACGCTGAGGTCGGGATGGGTGCGAAGCTGATGGCGCAGGCGCTCGACCGCGCCCGGCAGGACCGCCGCGGTGATCCCGGCCGCGTCGGCCATGAAGTCCGCCAGCGACATGTCGCGGCCCGTCAGGCCCTGCAGGAGTTCGATGGCCAAGCCCAGCGCCGCGGCGACCATGGCCAAGTCGGTCCGTCGCCTGCGGGGGGCGATAATGAACAGGGCGTTGGCCACTGCGAAGAAGGCGGTGGCGTGCGCTTCCTTGTCGGTGAAGCCGAACCGCAGTTCGAGGTCCTGGAACGGGCCTAGCATCACGATCAGCAGGCTTGCGAACGCGATTGCAAAGAAGACCTTGAAGCATCGTTGCAGAGTGCGCGGCGTCAACATCGGGGAAGTGCTCCTTACCCGCGCACCTTCGATGATCGACTTCAATTCCTGGTAAACTGATATGATTAATGCCTGCTAATACTTAAGAAATGCCGCTGACGGGGTAAAGAAAAAGCCCGCCGCCAGATGGCGACGGGCTTGTCCGAAAGACCCGAGGGTCGTTTAGCTTGCGTAGTACTTCTTGTATTCGTCGTAGTAGTAGCCGGCGTCGCCGTAGCCGTGCTTGGACTGGGCGTTCATGTCGACCTGGGTCAGGGCCACGCCGGCGATCTGGGCGTTGGCCTGCTGAAGCAGGCGGACCGAGGCGCCGATGGCGCGGGCCGGGGTCTTGCGCCAGCGCGCCAGCAGTACGACGACGTCGGTCTTGCCGGCCAGGATCCGCGTGTCCGCCAGGGCGAGCACCGGGGCGGTGTCGAGGATGATCAGATCGAACGAGGCGCGAGCCCGAGCCAAGAGCTGGTCCATCGCCGGCAGGCCGAAGACGTCCTCGGTGGACGAAGCCGTGTGGGCCAGCGGCAGAACATAAGCGCCCGAGGCCTGGTCCAGAAGCACAGCGCTCTCCAGCGTCGCCGCGCCGTGTAGCACCTCGGCCAGACCGTTTTCCGGCGTCAGGCCCAGGGTGCGGGTGACCGCGCGGCGGCGCAGATCGCAGTCAAGCAGCAGCACCTTGCTGCCGGACTGGGCGGCGACGCGCGCGAGGCAGATCGAGGTGGTGGTCTTGCCTTCGCCCGGCAGGGCCGAGGTCAGGACCACGATCTTACCTTGCTGACCAGGTACGGCGTAGAGGATCGCGGTGCGCAGCGAGCGGAAGGCCTCCGCGAAACCGGAAAGCGGCTTGCGAAGGACATAGTCGATCGGCTGGATGCCGCGTTCGTTCGCCTCGGCGACCGACGACATCAGAGGGATCGAGGCGACGCTGGCCAGACCGATCTTGCGTTCGACGTCGTCCGAGGTCGCCAGGCCGGCGTCCATGATCTCGGCGATAATAACCGCGGCCAGACCTGCGCCGGCCCCAACGACTATGCTGAGCGCCAGGGCCAGCATCACGTTGGGCGAGCTCTGATGCGAAGGCGGCGTCGCGCGAGAAACGACGCGTGCGTCGGCCTGTTCAACGCCTTCCTGGGCGCCGGTTTGCTTATAGCGGTCCAGGAAGCTCTGATAGACAGTGCGGGCGGCTTCGGCGTTACCTTCGAGCTCCTTCAGATGCACCGAGGCCGCGCTGTTGGCGGCCAGGGTGCCGCGAGCGCCGCCGAGGCTGGCTTCCACGGAGGCGGTGCGCTGTTGTGAGACCCGGACGCGGGCTTCGAGGTTGGAGACGATGCGGCGAATTTCCGCCTGGATCTGCTGGTCGATATCCGCCAGCTCGCGCTGGGCCCGCACCATGTCCGGATGGCGATCACCGTAACGGCCTGACATCTCGGCCACGCGGCCACTGACGCCGGCGCGTTGCGCGCGCAGATTCTGCACGACCTGGGAGCTTAGAGCCTCGCCGACGTCGTCACCGTTTGAGCCGGCGGCCAGCTGAGCGCGGGCGGTGCGCAGACGCGCCTCGTCCTCGGCTTGCTGGGCGCGGGCCTGGGCCAGTTGCTGGTTGTAGGCGGAGATTTCCTGCTCGGTGAGCGTGGTGCCTTCCGAGCTGAGCAGATTGTTGGCGACACGATAGTTGGAGACGGCCGCGTCGGCTTCCTGCAACTGAGTGCGCAGAGTGTCGAGACGGCTATTCAGGAAGGTGTTGGCCTGGCGGGTGGCGTCGAACTTCGCGGTCAGCTGCGACCGCAGGTAGGCGTCGGCGAACGCGTTGGCGATCGTGGCGGCCTTCATCGGCGAGGTCGACTGGAAGCTGATCGTGATCGAATAGGTGAGGCCGACGCGACGAACCGTCAACTGCTTGCCGACCGCGGCGATCACGGCCTGCCGCTCGGCTTCGGCGGCGCCAGGCGCGGCGCGCTCGCTGGCGGCCTTCTTGCCCCCCAGGATGCTGCCGACAAGCCCCGGCGACTTGAGGGCGCCGTTGAACTCGGGGTCCTTGTCGAGCTTGAGGGCGTCGACGACGGCCTCGGCAAGTTGCGGCGACTTGAGAACCTCGACTTCCGTATCGACTGTGCTGGTGTCGGCCGTCAGACCGGAAAGGACCGCCTGCGAGTCGACGACCTTTTCGGTCCGCGTGTTGATCATGACGTTGGCGGTCGCCGTGTACATCGGCGTTTGCCGAAGCATCACGAACATCAGCAGGGCGGCGATCACGCCGGCCACGCCCAGGAACAGCCACAAGCGGCGCCGGAATGCGGCGATCAGGCGTTCAACATCGATGGTCTCGCCAGAAGACCCGCCGGCGCGGGTCGTCTGCGGCTGCGTATCAACACTGTTTTCCATTAATCTTCGCCAGATCCATTTCTAAAGGGCTGCGCATAGTCGATGTGAACAAATACGCAGTGAAGGCGTGAGCCGCTTCCTGATAGTGGATGCATAGTTCACAGCCCACCTTTCGAAAGCGTTTCTCTGTTTTTCGATCTCATCGCATGGCGAGCGCCAAACCGGGCTCCACTAGCACACCCGCCGAACCCAAGCGAAGGGGTAAAAATGAAGTCAACCAAGTTTGCACGACAAGCGCGTCAGGATTCTGACGCTCGGACCTTCGAAATGAAAAAGCGCCTACGCGCTGGGCGCCATATAGGGTCTGTAAAGGCGCAGCTTGTCCCGGGGCTGCCTTGACTGATGACTGCGAAAAGCCTGTAGACGCTGGGCTGATGTACAGCCCCGGCCAAGACCCGCCTGGTGGGCTGGGGGGAAGTGTGCTCAGGAGTTGCATAATGATTTCGGCGCTCGTCCTGGCTCTTCTGGCGCTGGTGGCGGACCGGTCGGCCGGTTCGGCGGACCTTTCGCCCAGGCTCGTCGCGCCGCGGGTGGCCGACGCGACGGCCCAAGCCTATTCATGGCGCCCCGTGGCGATCGGAGGCGGAGGCTTCATTACGGGATACAGCACCGACGCAAGGGGCGTGACGCGGATCGTTAGAACTGACGTCTACGGCGCTTATCTTTGGCGGCCCGAGGCGAACCGCTGGCTTCAACTGGTCACGACCGCGAGCATGCCGCCGGAAGATCGCGGGCCGATGACGCTGAACGAAGGCGTTTACGAAGTCGCGGTCGCGCCATCCGATCCCGATCGGATCTACATGGCGATCCACGGAAGGGTCTATCGGTCGAACGATCGCGGACGCAGCTTTGTTCGCACCAGCCTTCCGACAGTGACGTTCGACGCCAACAGCCCGTTTCGACACTATGGCCCGTTCATGAGCGTTTCGCCGCAGAATCCGGACCTCGTGCTCCTGGGCACGCCGAACGATGGGTTGTGGCGGTCGGAAAACGGCGGGCGCGACTGGATCAGGATCGCGACGGCGCCGGGCGGGCTTGGTCCGGCGCGGGCCCCGCCAGGATCCCGGCCGGGGCTGGTCGTGTGGTTTTCGCCCGACGGGACACAGATTTGGACCATGTCGGCGGGTGACGGGGTGTCGCGTTCTCTCGACGGCGGCCGAAGCTTCAAACCGCTGGTCTCGTCAGGAGATCCTCAGCCGACCAGCCTTCGCCAGGGCGCGTTCGGCCTCGACGGCGCGTTCTATGGGATCGATCAAGATCACAAGAAGATCTGGAAGTTCTCGGGAGCGCGTTGGGAGGATCTCACGCAGACGGCCGGTGTGAACCCGGCGCCGTTCGGCAGCGTGGCTGTCGATCCGGGCAGTGGATCCATCTATGTCTTCGACGAAGGCGGTCACGCGATCCGCAGCGACAACGGCGGCTTACGGTGGTCTCGCGTCCTAACCAGCGCCCGGGCCGGAAAGGATGATCCGCCGTGGCTGCGCGTGGCCGATCAGAGCTATTTCGCCACCGGTCAGGTGGTGTTCGACCCCGTGGTCCGTGGCCGGCTCTGGAACGCCGCCGGCACCGGCGTCTATTTCGGCGACGTCGCCAAGCCGCTCGGAAACATCACCTGGGAAAGCCAGGCCCGGGGCATCGAAGAACTGGTGGCCAACGACGTCAGCGCCGCGCCGGGCCAGCTGCCGCTTTTCGCAGCCTGGGATTTCGGCATCCACCGACGCGATGATCTTGAGCGGTTTTCGACCGGCTACGGGCCCAAGGAGCGGGTGTTGATCGCCGCCCAACAGTTGGACTGGACGCCGGCCCAGCCCGGTTTCTTCGTCACCAACGCGTCGGACACCCGGACCGATTGTTGCTCGGAGGATGGCGACGCGGTGCTCGCCGGCTACACCGAGGACGGCGGCGAGACCTGGACGAAATTCGCCACGCTGCCGCAGCCACCCGGAACGGCGCCGTCCGATCCCTGGCGCATGGCGTTCGGCACGATCGCGGTCGCGGCCGACGATCCGCGCAACATCGTCTGGGCGCCTACGCATAACCGGTCGCCCTTCTACACGACCGACTTGGGTCGGAGCTGGCGGCGGGTAGTCTTGCCCGGCGAGCGGCTGCCCAACACCGGCTCGCACGCGAACTATAATTTTCATCGCAAGACCCTGGCCGCCGACAAGGTGCTGGCCAAGACCTTCTATCTGGTCCACAGCGGCGACGGCCTCAATCCGGGACTGGCGGGGCTGTGGGTCACCCGTGACGGCGGCGCCGACTGGTCGAGGGTCTACAAGGGCGAGATCGCGCCCGCCAGCCGCTACAGCGCCAAGCTTAGGGTGGTCCCCGGCCATGCGGGTCATCTGTTCTTCACGTCAGGCGTATCGGATCCGGGTGATACGGCGCTTCGGCGCTCCGTCGATGGCGGCCGGACCTGGACGGTATTGCGTCGGGTGCAGGCGGCGCATGACATCGCCTTTGGCAAGGCCGCGCCCGGACATGACTATCCGGCTGTTTATGTTACAGGGCGGATTGACGGTCGCTACGGTGTATGGCGATCGATAGACAATGCCGTGAACTGGGTGCGGATCGGCGAGTTTCCTGTCGGCGCTCTTGATGAAGTCGTCGTCATGGACGCAGACAAGGACGTGTTCGGGCGTGTCTATCTCGGCTTCAAGGGGTCTGGATGGCGGTTTGGGCAGCCCTCCGCGTGTAAACCGGGCCCGTACACGTTTGGGGAAGCTGAAGAGTGCTATTTTTTGGGGCCGTAAAGCGTGCTTGGCCTTAATTTCGAGCCAAAATGTTTCAATGGCATTTCTTAAGGTCGAGCCTTGCTTATACTCGTCGGCGGGAAGGCTTGGCTCCGGTCCGCAGAACACCTTTTGGGGAATGATGAGGCCATGATCGACCGCCCGCTGCGTGCGGAGGCAGGATTGGGGTTGGGCCGATCGCGCCCGACAGGGCCCCTGCGGCCATGACCGCGCCAAGACTTCTTCTCGTGGCGTCCGCCGGAGGGCATTGGGTTCAGCTGTCGCGGCTGGTCGCCGCCTTCGACGGGTTCGACGTACAATGCGTCACGACGATCAAGGGGGCGCGCGCGCCTTGCGGCGGGCGGCCGGTGGCCATTGTGAGAGACGGGTCCCAGACCGATCCCATGGCGTTGGTGATCATGTTCGCGCAACTGCTGTTCATCGTGCTGAAGTTCCGCCCGTCCACGATCGTGACCACGGGCGCGGCGCCAGGCGTCTTCGCGGTGCGGCTGGGCAAGCTGCTGGGCGCGCGGACGGTCTGGATCGACAGCATCGCCAATTCCGAGGAGCTTTCCCTGTCCGGCCGCCTGGTGCGCAAGCATGTGGATCTTTGCCTGACCCAATGGCCCCACCTCACGGACGCCTATCCAGACGTGCAATGTTTTGGATCGGTCATTTGATACTGCTGTCAGTAGGCACCCAACTTCCATTCGACAGGCTGGTGCGGACGGTCGACGACTGGGCGATCGCCACCGGGCGGTCGGACGTGGTCGCGCAGATCGGTCCCTCGACCTACGTGCCCCGTTCGCTGAAGGCCTTCCCCTTCCTCGCCCCCCAGGCTTTCCAGGAACTGCAGTTGAACGCGACGATCATGATCAGCCATGCGGGCATGGGTTCGATCCTGACGGCGATGGAATATGGCAAGCCGATCATCATCATGGCCCGCGATCACCGGCGGGGCGAACACCGCAATGGGCACCAGTTGGCGACCGCCGAGCGCTTCAAGGCCGTTCCCGGGATCTATGTCGCGTCAGACGAGCGCGGCCTTGTCGAACATCTGACCCGCTTGGCCGAGTTGACGGGCTCGGAGAAATTGCCGTCGCGCGCGCCCGCCAGCTTCACGGATCGGCTGCGCGACTTTATTCTTAGAGCCTAGAATTCTAAGCCTGAACGGCGTCAGTCGAACAGTTCGACCAGCTGCCGCCCGATCCGTGGCCAGGCCAGGGCTTGGCTCAGCAGGACGCGGCCGCGGGCCGCGCGATCGGACCACTCGGCCTTGGGCGTGGCGTAGAAGGCCAGGATTGACCGGGTGACGCCGTCGCGGTCGACAGGTGTTGGGATCTCCACCGCCGCCAGGCCGGCGGCGATGAGATCGGCGATGCCGCCCGCCGGCGCGGCGATGACCGGGCGGCCGGCCATGCCCGCCAACACCGCCACGCCGCTCTGCGAGTTGAAGTCGGTATAGGGCATGAGCAGGGCGTCGCACGCCGAGAGCAGTTCGTTGACCCGTTCGTCGGTGATGAAGCCGGTCTCCATGACTAGGCCGTCGGGGCAGCGAGCGGCGATCGCCCGGCATTCGTCCAGATAGGTTGGGTCGTTGGGGTCCTTGGCCCCAGCGACGATCATGCTGACGCGGCAGCCGGCTTCGCGCGCGGCGATAACCGCTTCCATCGCCAGGGCCACCTGCTTGTTGCGGCGGATCGTGCCGAACGCCAGCAGCGTGCCAGAGCCCGGAAGGGGCCCCGCGGCGGGAACCTCGAAGGCGCCGTGCGGCGACACCACGATCTTGCTGGCGGGCACGCCGAACAATCGCACCAGAGGACCCCTGCCTGCTTCGGACAGCACGACGATCACCGAGGCGCAGTCGTAAATCAGCCGATAACCCGCGCGCTCCAGCCAGCGCCACCGCGCCGACAGGCTCCAGGAATGAGGTTCCGGATCGTGGCAGACCAAGGCGATCCTGGTGCCGGTCAGCCTCAGCAACATCAGGGGCCAGATCGCGAAAACGAACGGGTCAGGAATGCTGACGATGAAGCGACGGCTGGTGAAGCGCGCCGCCAGCAGCGCGCCAAGCCCCCCCGCCACCCGGGCGAACGAAAAGAGCGCCCGGCGCGGACGTGAGCCGCCGTCGACCAACTCGCGGACCGGGCGGACGCGGCGGACGTTGTCCAGATGGGCGGCGGGGTCTTCCGGATAGCCGGCCGGTGCGATGAACACGACCTTGCATCCCGTCGCGGCCAGGCCCTCCACCAGACCCTGGGCGTACAGGCCCGCCCCCGAGCGCCAGGCACGCGTATAGACGACGATCCGCTTCAACGGTGACGGCTCCCGATGCTCCAATGGAATGACGCTGGCCAAATCGGATTTCGCCAACGCTCAGAGCCTTATCGCGCGTTGGGACTTCAGCCAATCTTCCGTCGCCGGGATCGACACCGCGACGCACAGTCGCCCTCCAAAGCGCGTGTTCCGGGGGCGGTCCGACCATCAGGGTCTCGCGGCGGGCGCCGTCGCTTTCCAATACGACCCGGGCGCGATAGTCAGAAGCCTATTTCCTGATCTTGGAGCCCGAATGGGACGCTACCTGCCGCAGATCGACGGACTTCGCGCCGTGGCGGTGTCCGCGGTCGTCATCGATCATTGCTTCGGACCACAGATTTTGGTGGGCGGCCATATCGGGGTCGATATCTTCTTCGTTATCAGCGGCTTCTTGATCACGGGCCTGCTGGTGGAGGAAATTGATCGCGACGGGCGCGCCTCGCTTCGCGACTTCTACGCCAGGCGTTTCCTACGAATCATGCCGGCCCTGTTGGGCGTGTCGCTTTTCGTCGTGACCGCGCTGCTGGCGGGCTCGTTGGTGGCCAGGCGACTGGACCTCTGGGGCGAGCTGCGCAACGTACTCTACGCTCTAGGCAGCCTCATGAACTGGGCCCGGGCGCTTGGCTGGACCGGGGGCGGCTTCCTGGGCCACGCCTGGTCCCTGAGCGTAGAGGAGCAATTTTACCTGGTTTGGCCGCTGCTGTTGAATGCGACGGCTGTGCGCCTGGATCACAGGCGATACGCCACGGTGCTGATCGGGGTGATGCTGGCCCTGGCGGCCTGGCGCGGTTTCCTAGCGTGGAACGGCGCCAGCCCCGAGCGTCTGTACAACGGCACGGACACGCGCGCCGACGGCTTGCTGCTGGGCGCGGCCCTGGCCTTGTCGGGCGTGCGGAGGCTGCCGGCCATTCTGCTCAAGGCCTGGCCGGTTCCCGTGTTCGTCTTGATCGTGGTCGCGGCTTCCACCCCGTGGTCCGCGCCCTTCCTGGGCTATGGAGGCTTCACCCTGGTGGCGCTTTCCGCGGCCTGGTTGGTGGCTTTGGCGGTGGACGATCGCGCGCCGTTCGTCGCTTGGCTGAAGTCGCCAGTCGCTCTCTGGATCGGCAAGAGGTCCTACAGCCTCTACCTATGGCACTTTCCGATCCTGATGATCTTCTCGTTCGCTGGACTGCGCTCGCGGCTCACCGACGTCGTGACGGTCGTGGCCTCACTCCTGGCCGCGCACCTGTCCTACAGGCTGATCGAGCAACCCTTCCTGCGCCTGAAAGGGCGCTTTCTGGACCTCTGGGGCAAGCGCCCGCGGGGCGAACGACGGGTACCGAACTCCACCCCCTAGCCAGGGGAGCGGCCGGCCGGGTCGGGTCGGCCGGTTCTTCAGGTAGACATAGAAGGCGGCGATGAAAATCGCCGACAGCACGGTCGAGGATCCCGACCACAGATCGGGGGCGATGATGCCCAGGGAGGTGCAGGCGCAGCCGGCCAGCGCCAGGCCGTCGGCGTCCGCGCGCTCGAAGCCCAGAGCCTGGAGGAAGAAGCCGGAGAAAGCGCTGATGGCGCTGATCATCATGAAGATGATCAGGCCGACGACGCCGCCGGTGTAGAAAACCCCCACCGCGCCGATATCCGAGAAGAAGAAGGTGGTCGTCGCCATCAGGTTGATGGTGTCGTCGCGGCTGCTGGCCAGGCCAACGCCGAACAGCCAATAGTCTCGCACGAAGTATTTGGTGGCCTCATACGACAGCGAACGGATCGTGGCCGAGGAATCGTTGCTCCCGAACATGTCGAAGGGACGGAACGCGTGATCGTTCAGGCCGACGATCAGCACCAGCGAAACGGCAAAGAAGGCCAGGAAGCAAAGGACGCCGACCCGCTTGGTGTTCCGCAGCACGGTGTAGGTCCCGAGCGCGAAGATCGTGACCGCCGTCACCGCGCGGAAATACGAAAGYCAGATGCCGGCCGCGAACAGGGCGAAGGTCAGCAAGTAGAGCCACTTTTTGGTGACGAAGGCCCGAGTGAACGATAGGCACAGGCCAAACACCATCAGGGACGACATCATCGCAAAGCGCGAAGGGCGGCCAATCCGCAGGTCCGCGGCGATGAACAGCTTTTCCGCGCCGGGGTCGGTCGGCGCTTTCAGGCCTCCAAGGCCCAGGCTGAGCGCCAGGTAGAAGAGCGCGTAGACCAACGCCACGCCGAACAGAACGTTGATGAGGGTCTTGCGCTCGAGGTTGACCAGCGCCGCAACGAAGATGACAGAGGAGAAGAGCCCAATATAGACCGAAATGGCGTTGAGGTTGGCGTCGCGCCCCCAGGCCGTCGAGAACCAGTAGACCTGCGAAGCCGCATAGATGGTCGCGATGACGCTCCACAGGACGATGCCGTACTGGCGATAGACGATGCAGATAGCCGAGGCCAGGCCAAGAGTCAGCAGCTCCAGACCCAGGGCGACCGTGCGGCCGTTGGGGCCGGCGTAGAAGCTGATGCGGCCCTGGTGGGCCACGAACGCGATCAGGAATATCACCAGCGCGAGCGTTGTCGCCAGCCTGGCCAGCCATGGCTTCGGTGTGGCGGTCGGATGCACGAATTCGGCTTTGCTGATGTTGGTGAGAGACGAAGCGGCGATCGCTTCCGATCGGGGGGAACTGGTATCAGTGCGCGCCAAATCAGGCAACATCAGGGAGCCTTCGCTTCGAGGCGGCCGCGGTACAGTTCAGTTCGTGCGCGCCGGCGGGTAATCACTAGATCAATCCACTCTAGACTTAGCGGCTACTGGCCGAAGCGGCCGACGCGCGCAGGGCGAAGCCTTCGGTGACCGCGGCGGCGCCCGTTGCGGTCAGGTGCTGGAAGTCGAAATAGTAGAGCCTGTCAGGCGCGCCGTAACGGCAGCCTTCCTGCCCGCACAGCCGGGCCTTCGTGTCGAAGAAGGTCACGCCTGGGCGTCCGTTGGCGACCGAGCGCAGCACGGGCGTCGCCGGATCATCGAAGATCTCGTCGCCATGGGCGGTGAAGACCCCTGGTGTGCGTGCGAACCAGCGCTGGGCTGCGGCTCTGGCGGGGATCATGTCGCCCACCACGCGACTGTAGGGATCGAAACGGAAGGACGGGACGTCATCGACCACGACCACGCGCCGCCCGGCCGCCGTTAGGCGCGCCACCGTATCGTTCAGGGCATCGGCCAGCGGGACGGACGCGCCCTGGCTGTCGACCAGGGTCATGTCGGAGGGCCAGTAGCTGGCCAGCACAACGACCTGGATTTCCGGATGGCGCTCGACATAGGTGAAGGTCTCGCGCTGGAAGGCCAGGCACTGCGCCCGGTGACCTGGGCGGCCAGGCTCTTCGCGAACAAAGCCCCACAGCGACGGGCACGAGGACTTGGTGATCTGGCCGAAACCGAAGCCGTCGCGCGTCGCCAGCGCCTTGAAGCCGGGCGCGATCGCGCTGCCGTGGCTGTCGCCCAGCACCAAGACGCGGGGACCCGCGGACGCCGGCAGGCAGGTCGCCGGATCCTGCGGCGATACGGCCCCGTAGGGGGCCAGGCAGGGGTCGGCCCGGGCATCGCTGACCGTGCGGGACATTTGCCGCACGGCCGGCGAGAACCGGCCCGGCCAGCCGTCGGTCAGGAAGAAGAGCAGGGCGGGCAGCGCGATCAGCATCGCGACGGCGCCGTAGCGCACCAGGACGGTCTTCTCCCCAAGGGCGCGGCGACGGAATGGCTGTTCCACCCATCGCCACGAAGCCGCGGCCGGGACCAGGGACAGCACCAGCAGGGCCAGGGGCGGCATGCCCTGGCCGTTCGGCGCCAGGATGCGGTTCAGGAAGAACAGCGGCCAGTGCCACAGGTACCAGGAATAGGAGATCTTGCCGATGAAGACGAAAGGACTCCAAGACAGGACCCGGCGGTTGAACAGGCTGCCGGGCGTGGCGATCAAGATCGCCGTGGCCAGCGTCGGGACCAGGACGTACCAGCCGGGGAAGGGGTAGGCGGGCCGATAGAGCGCCATGGCCGCCGCCAGGGCCGCGACCGCGGCCAGCGCCGAGACGTCCGCGACCGGGCGCGGGATCGTCCAGGCGCTCGCGCGGCGTTCTGACAGCGCCAGGACCGCGCCCAGGCCCAGCTCCCAGGCGCGGGTCGGCAGCAGGTAGAAGGCCGCCTTCGGATTCAGGTGCGTCAGCGCGATCGAGCCGGCGAATGAGACCAGGGTTCCCAGGACCAGGATGGGCATGAACAGCCGCGGCCTGATCCTCAGGCACAGCAGCACCAGAATCGGGAAGACGATGTAGAACTGCTCCTCAACGCCCAGCGACCAGCTCATCAGAAGCGGCAGATGGTCGGAGGCGGGGTCGAAATAGCCGCCGGCCGTGTAGAACAGGAGGTTGGAGGCGCCGAAGACGGCGGCGAAGGCCTCCTTGCCCAGTTCCCGCAGCTCGAGCGGCGTCAGCAGCAAGGCGCCCAGGCCGAACAGGACGGCCAGTAGCGCATAGAGGGCCGGCAGGATGCGCCGCACCCGCCGGGCGTAGAATTGCGAGAAGCGGAATTCGCCTGCGACGGCCTCGCGGAAGACCTGACCGCCGATCAGGTAGCCGGAGATGACGAAAAACACGTCCACGCCGATGAAGCCGCCGAGCAGTCCGTGGAAGCCGGCATGGAACACCACCACGGCCAGCACGGCGATCGCGCGCAGACCGTCGATGTCCGGTCTGTAGGCGCCGGTCCAGGTTGTCGGCGAACCGACAGGCTCGGGGGCGCGGGCGGCGTTGGGCGCGGCTTCCTGGATCATGCGGGTCCGGTTGTCTTCGTTCGACCCACGCGAGGCAAGGCGTGAAAGGCCCTGCGGCGCACGCAGCCCCCGCTTGGCGCGCGGGCGAGGCGGAAATCGCACGCGGCCGCCCGCCGCTTGAGCGCGACGCCGCCGACGCGAAGTCCAGCCTGGGCGGCCGCGGTCGTCACAGCGACCTGTAGAGCTCAGCGAACCGCTCGGCGCAGGCCGCAACGGAAAAATGCGCTTCGAACCGCCGCAATCCCGCCTGGCCGTAGGCCGCGCGTCGCTCGGGCGACTGGATCAGGGCGGCCAGGGCCTGGGCCAGTTGCGCCACGTCGTCGGGCTCGACCAGCAAGCCGGTCTCGCCGTCAAGGACCTGCTGGGGAATGCCGCCGATCCGGGTGGACACGACGGGAAGACCGCGGGCCATGGCTTCCAGGATCGCCACGGGCTGGTTCTCGGCGCGGGAGGGCAGGACCAGCAGGTCGGCGCCCCGCAGCACCTTGTCGGCGCCCGCCTCGTCCACCCAGCCTGGAAAGTCGATCCGGTCGAGCACGCCCGCGCGCTCGGCGTGGGCGCGGGCCGTCTCCAGGTCGCCGTTGCCGCCGATCGTGACGGCGAAGGTCAGGCCGTCGGCCTTCAGCTGGGCCAGGGCGTCGATCAGGACGTCCACGCCCTTGCGATGGCCCACCTCGCCCAGGAAGGCGATCGCCGGAACAGCGTTGGGCGCCCGCGCGACGGCGGGAGCGGCCGGCACGCCGTTGGGGATCTCGACCACCTTGGCCGGCGGCAGCCGCAGCTCGGTCAGCATGAACCGTCTCCAGTGGTCGCCCAGAGCCACGACCGCGTCGGCCCGCGCGAAAAACGCCCGAACGGCGGCCTGATGCTTGACCGTCAGATCGGCGTAGAACTCGTCATAGCCGCTGCCGTGCAGGTGCAGGACCGTCCGCATGCCCAACGCCTTGGCCACGGCCTGGTAGAGCTGCTTGCGCAAGGTCGATCCGCGCGGCGCGACGTTGAGGTGCGCCACGTCGATGCGTCCGACCCCGCATTTCACGGCGAAGGCGGCCAGAGCGAACGGGGCGGTGAGGTGCTTGAGCACGGCGTTGTCGCTGTAGCGCGAGCGATAGACGTGCGTCTCGATATCGGGGATGTGCGCTTGGATATGGCGCGTCAGATAGGCCGTCACGCGCACGATCCCGCCGCGGCCCGAAAGGCCTTCGGGAATGACGATCGCAACTCGTTTCTTTTTCACCGGGGCGTCCGTGCTTTGGCCAGGGCGTGTCTTCGGCGGAGGGGGCGCCAACAGCTGACCTATTGCTGGCTTTGCCCGGGCGGCCGCGGGGTCGTCAAGGACAAGCCTGCGTTCGGGGCTGGGGCCAGCGCCAGCGCAGCCTCCGCCGCCACGGTTGGAGGTTGGCTCCCGCGACCCAAGGTGGACAGGCGCCTGAGCAGCCACTTCTCGACGGTCAAGTGGATGACCAGGGCCGTCGCCACCGCCACGAGCGCAAGGATCACGAACATCGCTTCGGCTGACAGGGGCAGGCGCTTCAGAAGGCGCAAGGCCAGGGAAGCCAGCGGCTGGTGGATCAGATAGAGGACGTAGGACGATCCGCCGGCCGCCTTCCAGAATCCCGGCGCGGGCATGGTCCAGGTGGCCTCCAGCCGCACCAGGCCGCTAATCAGCGCCGCCGCGCCCAGCAACAGCCCGATCATGCCGAACGGACCCAGGATGTCGACGTCGTGCGATGCGCTCCGGCCGAAGGTCCACTCGATCGCGCAAAGCAATGCCAGGAGGCCGCCGCCCAGGCCGATCAGCGGCCAGGGCCGCGAGCCGCCGGACGTGTTGACGGTGGCCGCCACGATCATGCCCAGACCGAAGCCCAGGTTCAGCGTGCTGGCGACCACCGACCAGGATCCCATCCAGGGCACGGTGTCGATCCCGGCGGCCAGGGCGTAGAGTCCGGCGGCCATGCTGATCGCGATCCAGACGCCGATCGCCCAGAACGCCTTGGGGCCGAACCACAGGGACAGGGCGAACAGGGCGTAGAACACCATCTCGTGTCGCAGCGTCCAGGAAATCGACAAAATTGCGTCGGCGTGGGGCAGCAGCAGCAGGTCGGCGGCGACGCCCAGCGGCGTCACCTCGCGCTGGCCGGCCATTGACGGGCTGACCAGAAAGGCCAGCAGCATGGCCAAGGAAATGGCCAGGAACATCGGAAACAGACGCACGGCCCGTTTTACGACGAACCGGCCCACCGCGCCGGCCTGTCCCAAATCGGCGCGGTGGACATGATAGATGATGAAGCCGCTCAGCACGAAGAAGTAGGGGACGCCGACGTGCCCAGGCCGAAAGATGTCGCCAAAGACCGTCACGCCCCGAAAGTTGGCGATCACGCCAGTGTAGTGGAACAACATGACCCCCAGAGCGGCGAAAAAGCGCCCAGCCTCCAGGGAGATCAATTTGTTGCCGTCGGAGCGCGCCATGATAGGTCTCTAATCCCTCATCCAAGCTTGGCAGTTATTGCCCGATCAGCCGGCGACGCTCTTTTTTGAGATCGTATATGGTAAAGTCGTTCGTTGTCGCGGTTAGCGCCGGGTTCGACGAAGTTCCGATAGGGACAGTTCACGCTCATTTTCAGGCGAGGCCCATGTCCGACTTCAAGACTCATGCCGCCGAACCCAAGCGGCGACGCAGATGGATCGCAGGGATTTTGGGCGGGAGCTTGGCTCTGGGCTCGATTGTCGGGGCGGCGGCGATGTCCACGCAGGAAGGACGGGAGGTCGTCGTCGAGGCGGCTGACGCGCTCAAGTCGGTGCCGCGTCACCTGCGCACCGAAAGCAATCCGGACCTGATCCGCGCTGAGAACCCGCGCTTTCAGGTGCAGAATGCCGGGCAGCCGTGGAACTATGTCGTCAAGGGCTCATCAGCGCGCTTCGAGGTTCGCCCTGGCGACAGCCTGCCCGGCGACGGCAAGATCAAGGAACGTTCTGAGATCGCCACCTCCCTGCGGATGAAGCGGGACAGACCCTACGAGATCGCCTTCAACCTGATGATCGAGCCCGGCCCGCCGAACACGGCCAGTTGGATGACCCTCAGCCAGATCCAGTCCACGCCCGATCCGGGCGAGCCGGGGCACAGCCCGCCGTTCGCGATCGAGATGGTCGGCGAGCGCATGCGGATCATCACCCGCGACGATCCCAATCGCCTCGCCAGCCGCGAGACCACCACCTACCACGCCCACTACACCGATGAGCGGCCGATCAAGCGCGGCCACTGGTACCGGATGCGCATCCGGGTGAAGTTCGGACCATCCGGCGACGGCTTCCTGCAAGTCTTCCGCGACGGCCGTCGACTGGTCGACTATCAAGGCCCCCTGGGCTTTGAGGACATCGTCGGTCCATACTGGAAGGAAGGCGTCTACAGGGCTTCGGCCAGGGAGCCTTTCGCCGCCAATTTCAAGAACCTGAGCATCAAGCCGCGCTAGGCGCGCCCGGCGGGGGCGGGGGGCGTCGCATCGAAGACGAGGTGGAAGGCCGAAATGACGGTGAAGTTCGCGTGACGCAAAGCCAAGCCAATCCCCGGGCCGCCGTGATCATCCTCAATTGGCGGGCGGCCGCCGACACCGTCCAGTGCGCGTTGAGCGCTGCGGCATTGGACCACGAGAACTTGGACATCATCGTCTGCGACAACGCTTCGGGCGATGGTTCCTTCGAGGCGATCGGGGCAAGCCTGGCCGAGCAACTCCCTACGATCAACCAGCACCGCGTCGCTCGCGGCATGCGACCTTTCGTCCAAGGGGCGCTTGAGGCCTCGACCCTGGCCACGCCTCCGCACGTTGACGATGCGAGTCGCCGACTGTGGGTGGTCCAGACCGGCCGCAACGGCGGCTATGCTGCAGGCAACAATGTCGGCGCCCGCCTGGCCCTGGCCGAACCCGACGTGGAGTACGTATGGATCCTGAACAACGACACCCGGGTTGAACCAGACGCCATGACCAGGCTGCTGGAGCGCATGGCCCAGGACCCGGCCATCGGCATCTGCGGCGCCAAGGTGGTCTATCTTGAGAACCCCGATCGCGTGCAGTCGCTGGGCGGCGGCCGGTTCCTGCGCGGCCGGGCCCGCTGCGAACTGATCGGCATGGGCTCGTCCGCCCAGACGCCAGTCGACGCCGGCGCGGTCGAGGCGACGCTCAGCTACGTCAATGGCGCGGCGGCTCTGGTCCGGCGAACCCTGATCGAGACCGTCGGCTATATGGACGAGGGCTACTTCCTCTATTGGGAGGAGATTGACTGGGCGGTCCGAGCCGCGGGCCGATTCCGGCTGGGCTATTGCGACGCGGCCAAGGTCTATCACCGGGTCGGCATGTCGATCGGCACCAGCGATGATGGGCAGTCTTCGATGCTCTCGGAATTTTACCTGACGCGCAGCAAGTTCCGCTTCCTGCGCCGCCACCATCCCGGACTCCTGCTCCTGGCCCTGCCTAACCTCGGCCGCGCGGTCGTTCGCGAGCTCCTCGCCGGCCGACCAGCCCGTGCACGCAACCTGCTCGTCGCCGCCGTGGGCGGCCGCTTGCAGCCAAGCGCCGCCGCGCGGGGCTGACGTCGAGATCCCTACCCAGGCTTGAACCGCTTAAGGAGGCGGCTGGCTTCTTGGACGAGGGGGTGACGGCAAAGGATCAGAGCGACCGCCCAGAAGGCCATCCCGAGCACCACTGAGATCGCCACCTGCCAAAGGGGTACAGCCGGATCGCCGTGCACCGCCAGCATCAGGCCGCCGGCCGGCGCGATCGCCGCGAGGGCCAGCAGTAGAGACCGGCCATAGATCGGGATGACGTCGGCGGTCGTGGTGTCCGTCAGCCGGGCCAGCGGCGGGCGGTACAGGATGATCGCGGTGGCCGCGTCGACGATCCGGGCGGCGGCGGCCCCTAGCACGCCCCCCGCCATCGCTCCGCCGGTGAAATAGGCCAGGCTAAGTCCCGCCCGGCGATACTCGATGTTCACCTGGAGCTTGGTCTCGTCACGGATGACGAAGACCTCCCAGGTCATGGTCACGCAGGTGAGCAGGACCCCGGCCAAGGCGAGCAGGGAGAGCAGGGGCGCGGCGCCTGCCCATTTGGGACCGTAGAGCAGGTGCACCAGCGGTCCGGAGAGCACCGCGACGCCGGCGAACACCGGCCAGAGCAGCGCGGTCATATTGGCCAGGATGCCCAGATAGGCCTCGCGAAGCGAGCCCGCCTTGCGTTGCTGCTCGGCGAGATCGGCGAAGACGACCTTGGTGAAAACCGTATGGATGTTGTCCCACAGCACGCTGTGCAGCGTGCCGGCCCGGGAGAACAGGCCCAAGGCGCCAAGGCCCAGCAGACGTCCCAGGATCAGTTCGCCCAGCCGGGTCGACAGCGTGTTGACCCCGCCGATCGCCATCATGCGCAGGCCAAAGGTCACTACCTTACGCCAGCGCGCCAGGCTGAGCCGCAAAGCGATGTGCTGGTGACCAAAGACGTTGACGATCACCACGGCGGCGACCGCTCCAGCCAGATTGCCCCACGCCATGCTCATATAGCTGTGGCCCGCCAGAACCCCGAGGATTGTGACGCCGGACGCCACCGTCGCCTTGCTGGCTGAGACGATCGCGATTTTGGAGAACTGCAAGTCTCGCTGCAGCAGACCTGAAGGGCGCAGTTCGAAGATGCTGACCAGCGGGGCGACGGCGATCAGGGCCATGACCGATCCGACGCCCGGCTCGGCATAGATGCGGGCCGCCACGAAGCTGGCCAGGAAGACCAGCAGCGCCAGCAGCCCGTTCAGCGCGGCGTTGATCGTGAACGCCGTGTCGATCAAGGCTTCGTCGAGTTCCGTCTCGCGAACCAGAAGGCTGAGCAAGCCAAACGTCTGGAGCGTGGCCAGAAGGCCGTTGGTTGAAAGGGCCACGGCATAGACGCCCACCTCGTAGGGCGACAGCAGCCGAGTGACCACGACCTGGGTGCCAAACTGCAGGCCGAAAAACAGCACCTGCGCCCCGGCGCTCCAAACCAGGTTGCGCCTAATGGACATGGCGCGGATGCTCTGGATGTGGAACGGGGGGGAATTTGGTCGCCGGCGGGCTGATGGAACGAGCTCGCCGAGTTGAAGCTGGCGAGACCTTGCTAATCATGCGGGCGAGCGAACGTGGACAGGGTGACCGCCTGGAGGGGACGCGTGGGTGCGACCCGTCGCCGGCAGAAGCCAATGATCAGGCCGAAGGCGGCGACGTTCCAAGAGACCAGGGAATAGAGGCCCAAGCTGAGCGAGCCGCGTCGCCAGATCAGCAGCACCAGCGGAGCCAGCAGTAAGATCGCGAACAGAGCCAGCCTCGTGATCGCTGGAAGGGGCCAAGCCAGGGTCGCGACGAGCAGGGCCCACCAGGCCATGACCGCCACGCCGTTACGAAGGTGGCTCAGCCGACCTAGTACGATCGGCAGATGCGGCCGGCCCAGCGAGCCGCGCAGGACTTCACCCGAGGCGCCCGCGTAGCCCGACTTCAGGCGGCGCCACAGCATCCTGTAACCTTCGGTCTGGTGGCCGTAGTGCTCCACGGCCAGATGATCGATCTTGGCCAGTTTCCACCCGCGGCTGGTGAGCCGCGCGGCCAGGTCGAATTCTTCGAAGGCGCGCAGATTGCGGTCGGCGAAATAACCGACATCGCGGATGGCTGAAACCCGATACAATCCGCCGCCGTCCAGGCGGTCGACCAGACCCGGCCGCCAGTTGCGGTCGCTGTTCACGGTCATCGCCCGGATCTTGAAGTCGTGGCCCTCGGTGTTCATTTCACGGACCCGGCCGCCCACCGCCGCCAGCTCCGGCGAGGCCTCCAGATGAGCGATCGCGGCCGGCAGGAAGTCCGGGTGGAGCACCATGTCGCCGTCCATGAGGTAGAAATAGTCGCCGTCGGCCTGCTGAAACGCCAGTTGCGCGCCCGCGCCGCAGGAGCGTTGGGAAGGATCGGCCAGCTGCACGACCCGGACCGGCAAGGCCGAGGCGATCTCCACAGTTCGGTCCGTCGATCCGGAATCCGCCAGAACCACCTCGCCCCCGAAGGGCTCGGCCGCGCGCAGGGCGCTCGTCAGGGTTTCGGCTATGCGCTGCTCCTCGTTCAACGCCTTGACGCCAATGGTCAGTTTCATGGCCGTGACCCCGTCTCGAGGGGCGGGTTCGGGACGGTCGCTTGCCATCGGCTCTTTGCTCGCCAGATCCACGCCGCGACCACCGCCTCGCCCAGGAGCACGCCGACCAGTGAATAGAGCGGCCCGCCGATCAGCAGGAACCCAGCGACGCCGACGATCGACACGCCGCACGAGACCATGCTGGCGTGAGCCAGCGGCTTGAACTGTCCGGCGGCCTGAAGCAGGACGCTTTCTGGCGTCCGCAACGTCCGCACGCCGGCGATCGCCAGCCACAGCAGGGTGCCGATCACCAGGTAGTGTCGGTCGTAGTCCTTGGGGAACAGCGCGCCTGGCGCGTAGCGCATCATCACCAGGGCGACCACCACCGTCGCTATCCAGGCGATGGCCAGCATGGCCCGGAAGAATCGCACCGTGGCGAAGGTCTCCTGGTGGCGATCTTCCGCCAGTTGCCGCGCCATCTGAGGCCGTTCAAATTCCGTAAGGGCGTTGGTGGTGACGCTGATCGGGCGCATGAGCAGGGCGCTCGCTGCGAGCGGCGCGAAGGCGGTCGCGCCGCTGATCAGGGTCACGATATAGGCGTGGGCGTTGGCGGTGGCTTCCGTGGTCAGCACGCCGGTAAGAGACCAGCCCGAATGTTCGCGCCAGACCTTGGCGTAGAGCGGCACGGCCCGAGGGCTGACCTCGAGGAATTGCCGCTTCAGGTACCGCGGGCCAAACGGGAGCAGACTTAGCAGGGCGCCCACGAATAGGCCCGCGTAGGGCGCCAGGATTGAAGTGCTGTGCGACAGCGACACCAGGCCGACGCTGCTCAGCAGGGTGAGGCTGTAGACAAGGTCTGAAATCGTCGTCAGCCATTGCTTTCCCATCGCATAGGCATAGGCGCGCGCGAACCAGCGCAGCAGCATCAACATGGCGTAGCCGGCGAAAAGCAGGCTCGCCGTGGCGTCGGTGCGCAACAGCAGGCCAATCGTCGCGAAAATCGCAAAAGCCACGACTGACAGCGCCAGGCTGGTGGACATCAGGCAGCGGCGCATGACCTGGTCGCGGTCTTCGTCCCGTGACAGCAGGATCGGCATGGGCGCGCAGAACAAAGCGCTCCAAAGGCCAGTGCTAAGCTGGGAGGCCACCAATAGAAACGAAAACGTCCCGAACGCGCCGGGATCCAGAACGTGCAGCAATTGTACGGAGAGGACGAACTGTGATCCGGCCGTCCCCACCGGACCCGCCGCGGCCAGGCCATAGCGCAAGGTCTTCCACACCAGCCGCGCCAGGGGCGATCGGTCCGGTCTCACGGATGCAGAGGAACCGGCGGCCATGGCTTGAGAAGCCGGTTCAAGCACGGGTCGGCGATTTTAGGTGCGCCGACGAAGCGCCGCGCCGTTCGGACGAGGACGGACGCACCGGCTTGGAGGAACGTCGCAAGACCACGCCTGTAAGCGCGATAGTGATCATGAGGAACACCTCGATGATGGTGTCTCGATCGAGCAGACTGGATTCGGTCATGTTATGGCCGGCGCAGAAGACCAGAAGGGCCGCGGGTAGGGCGACTTGGGCGCGCGCGGTCGTGTTGGCGCCCAGCAGCCTGCCCGCGGGCGCCAATATCGAGGCGACAACGGCCAGGACCAGGCCCGGAATGCCGATCTGCACCAGCAGGTCCAGGTAACCGTTGTGCCCGTTTCCGAGCTGGCTGACCCAGTTTCTCGTGTACTGGTACACCGGACTATCTTCACCGATGTTCCAGAACGACCCATAGCCGGAGCCGGTAAAGGGGTGGTCTTCGGCGAACGCGATCAGGTGCGGCCAGATCTGCACTCGGCCGGTCAGCGCGTCCTTACGGGAAAAGGGGCCAAGCATCTCGTCCCACCATGTCATCGTACTGAGCATGACGACGATGCTGACGATGGTGAGAACCGGTATCAGAGCGATCCGATACTTGGGATTGAAGCGTAGGGCGATCAGGCCGCAAGCGGCGGCGGTCACCAACATGCCCATCGATGTCTTGGATTGGGTTCGAAAGAGATAGTAGGCGGCCCCGGCGATCACGCCGAGTCGGACGGCCAGCCACATCCGCTGGCCGCCAAACGCGAAGACCAGTATCGTCAGCGCGCAGATCGCACCGGTGAAGTTCTTTTGCGGCAGTAGCCCGCGCCAGTCGCCGACCAGCCCTGCGTCCATCGAGTCGGTGAGGCCATGTATGGCTGACGGCCACACGGCGATTGCGATGTAGTTGGCCACGAGCAGCCCGGCCAGGAAGATCATGGTCGTCTTGATCGTGCGATCGTAGCCGCAGTCGTCAATCACCATGAAGATCGTCCAGATGATGATCGTGGTCAGCAGGAGGCGTCTGGCGCCGATGAGCGGATCGATCGCCCAGGTCAGGCTGATCCAACACCACGCGACCGTCAGCATCAGGGTGATTGGAACGGTCGTCAGCTTGGCGCGCTGCTTTAAGGCTCCGACCGCCCAAATGGTAAGCCCGAACAGAACGATGTAGCTGGATTGGCGGAAGAGGTTGCCGTCGCCGGTCATCTGCCCGCCGCTGGTGATGATCGGCGCGACCACCATCAGGGTCAGGAGTACGAACAGAATATAGACCGACGGGATCAGGAAAGGCCGTGGTCCCGCGCTGCGGCGCCGCTCACCGGTTTCGGCCATGGTCACGCCCTCGTTCCTTTGTTGTATTCAAGGTCCCGCTCGCCTTTGCGCCGTCTTGACGCGAGCCGACTGGCGCGGGCCCCTCTAGAACAGAGGCCGCGCCAAGAGGCAATACGAAGGCGCGTTCGCCCCCTGCAGCGGCGGCGCGACGCTCCAAATCGCAGCGTCCAGAGTTCATGCCCGATCCAGAAGGCCTTCATAGGCTGTGATCATGGTGTCGTAGGCGGCGGCGGCTCCCAGGGCCGCGGCGCGCGATGCGGCGGCGGCGTAATGATCTGGGTCGTCCAGCAGGTGAAGGATCTCCCGCGCCAGCGCCCGGTCGTCGTGCACGCCCGCCACCGCCCCGCAGAGCGCGCCGTCGGGCGCGGAAATGCCCTCGATCTGCACCTGGGCGTCGGACACGACCAGCGGCAAGCCAAGCTTGGCGGCTTCGATCAAGGCCAGGCTATGGCCCTCGAACAGGCTCGGTTGAACGAAGACATCGCCGCCGGCCAAGATGTTCAGCGCTTCCTTTCGAGGGTGGAAACCCAGGAATTCAACCCGTTCGGCGACGCCGAGCTCGCGGGCCAGCGCCTTCAGGGCCGCCTCATCGGGCCCTTCGCCGACGATCCGGATCGTGACGTCGGGCATATGCACCGCAGCGCGGATCAACACCGGATAATTCTTTTGGTAAGCCAGGCGGCCGATCGCGACCACTTGCCGCCCCGCCGCCCGATCCCGGAACCGTTGGCCGGCCAGCCCAGCGATCTGGGCCTCGACCTCAAGCGGCAGGGCGTTCTTGATCGTCAGAAGCTTGGCGCGATAGGCCGCCAGCTTGCCGGCGTGGCTGCGCTGTACTGTTTCGGAAACGCCCACGATGCGCACCACCGCGCCCAGCGATCCGGTCAGGCCGTCGAGCAGGTTGAGGGCCGGATTGTAGGTGTTCGAGGGGGTGTGGTGCGAGGTGACGACGTGCACCGGCCGTCTGGCGAGCAGGGCGGCGATCGGCGCTAAGACATTGGCGGCCGGCAAGGCGGTGAACACCACGTCGGCCTCAAAAGCGTCGAACAGGCGGGCCAGACGATGCGCCATCGCCAGTTTCGCGCCGAACGATGAGGGCTTGCGCTCCAGGGCGTAGGTCCACGGCGTGTTGGGGGCGGTGTTCTGAGCCGTATCGCCAGGATAGAGCGCCGCCAGCATGACAGCGTGGCCTCGCAGCCTTAGGCCCTCGGCGAGGTTGGCCCAAATCTCTTGGGCGCCGCCGGGCGTAGAGTGCGACACTAGGAAGATGGCCCGGTGAGGTGTCGGATTGGCCGCGCGAACCGATGAGGTCGCCGACCCTCCAGCGCCTTCCGTTCTCGTAGCGGAGTCGATCGTCACCAGCGTGGTTCTCTCGAAAGGGTTGCCAAGGGGAGGTTTCGCGCTGTGACGTTCACGGCGTCTTGGCGTTCTCCAGGACTGGCGCGCGATCGGACGTCTGGGTCGCCAGATAGAACAGCGCCGGAAGATTGGTCCTGAAATACCGTCCGCCCAGCCGTAGGGGTTCGTTGATCGTCCGGTGCAGCCACTCCAAGCCGATGACTTGCATCCACTGGGGCGCACGTTTGAACTTGCCCGAATAGTGGTCGAACATTCCGCCGCAGGTCCGAATCCAGCCGATGCCCAAAAGGCGCTCGCGATTCCGATGGGCGAAGGCTTCCTGCAACGGACTGCCAAGCCCGACCCACATCACGTCTGTCTTCAGGGCCACGACCTCCGCGCAGATCTCCGGCTCGTCTGCCTGGGTGAAGTAGCCGTTACGGACGCCGACGATCTCAAGGTCTGGATAGAGGTCGCGGAAATGTTGGGCGGCCTTTTCGGCGACGCCGGGCTTGGCGCCGAGAAAATAGAATTTCAAACCCTCGCGGGCGGCGACTTGCGCGGCGTCGTTGATGAAGTCGGTCGTGGCCACCCGTTCGCGCAGGGGTTCGGCGCAGAGCAGCTGGGTGGCCATCACCAGCGGCATGCCGTCGGCGTCGACGATGTCGGCCGCCAGGATCAGGTCGCGAAACTCGGCGTTGCGGTGGAAATCGGCGATGACCGCGCCGTTCGAAGACACGACGATGCGTGGATAGCCCTTCTTCCCCGCCCGCGCCGCGCGGATGTCTTCGAGCATCACGGCCGCGAGTTCCGCGCGAGTTAGGCGCGTGGTGGGAACTCCGCCCACCAGGAGCGTGCGCAACGTCCCCGACCTATCTGGCATGCAGTTCGCCAATCCTGAACAGACTCAACGCCATGACCTTGGTCGATATCCTTTGCGTCCGCTCGAAGGCCGCATTTTTCTGTTCGGATACGGCTCTGACGCGACATCGCCAAGACAGAGCGGGTGAAATTAAAAGCCTCGTGAGACCAGCACGCCCTAGACGGCGATCCCGGATCTACATGTCCGAAACCTCGCCCCATGCACAAGCGTATCGTGTGGTTTTTTGAGCGTCCTTTTGGTCTCGATCATTTTTTGGCGCCTCAAGACACCCGGCGCGCTTGCGGCGCGCTGGGCGGACCTTGGTTGAATTTTCAAGCTCAAGACTTTGGCCAAGCTTTGCAGGGGCTGGACGTTATTCGCGTCAAGGTCCGCCAAGCAGCGTCCATCAGGTGCTAGATTCCGAAATCAACCCTGCCAGCAAATGGTTAAGCCTTAGCTGCGGAACTAGCTTCGCCATTGGGTGAAGGCGAACTGCAGGCCCAGCAGAAAGGCCCAGGACGCCGCGATGGACGGGACTTCCAGTGCGTAGTCGGTAATTCCGTGAAGCAGGATCACCGCGCTGGAGGCCACCAGGCCCCGGGCCAGCGTCTTACCGGAGCGCATCTTCGGAACGTGCAGGGCGGAGATCAGCGTGATCGCGGCCACTAGGGCGAACATGGGCAAGGACCCGGCGACACCGGCTTCCTCCAGCCATTGAATGTAGACGTTGTGAGCGGCCCGGATCGACCACAGAACCGAATAGTTCTCCGTCGTCAGAGCCTGGCCGTTGACGTCGTTGAACGATCCAAGCCCGTGTCCGAAGATTGGCGAGACCAGGAACGCGCGCCAGTGGGTCGAGAAGATCAGGCCGCGGATCGTGGCGTCGGAATTCAGCTCGTCCACCCGCGTCCACATGGGGATCGACGCGCCAGCGACGATCGCCAGCGCCGCCGCGGCCAGAAGGATGTCGCGTGGACGAACGGTTATGCGGACCTTGCGCTGGGAGGCGAGGTCCCAGGCCAAGAAGATCAGAATCGACGCGCCAGTGGCGGCCATGCCCATGCGAGAGGCGGTCAGGACCAGGCAGATGGCGATGAAGAGGAGGCTTCCGGCCGGCGTGGCGAGCTTGCGCAGCCGGTCGCCTTGATCCAGCCGGGCTGTCCTTCGCAACTGCCGAACGAGAAACGCGGTGGAGATGACCGCCAGCACGCCAAAGACCGTGGCGCCGCTGTTGGCGCTCAGAAAGCCCCCCGACAGGCGCCCGCGGACCTGAAGGCCCGCCAGGAAGAAGGCGATCGACAATGCGGCGTAGACTCCGCCTAGTAGCGTGATCCATTCGATGGTCGTGCGGGCCCGCTCACCGCGCGCTCCATGAACACAGCCCACGCCGAAGATGCAGGCCAGGCCGCAGAGCTTGACGATCTCAAGCCAGGTCGCCGACCGATTGATCGACAGGACCCCCGGCAGGTCCGCCAACCGCCAAACAGGCGCGGAAGCCGGCGAGGCCGGCAGGTAGAGCGTCAACAAGGCGACGGCCAAAACGGTCGCGAACAGCCCCAGCACAGGCCAGACGAATCCGAGTTCGGCCAGTTCATCCCGGACGCGTGGCCGCGTCAGCACGACGCACAGCGCCAACGCCAACGCCAAGGAGAAGCCCTGGGCCATCGCCGTCTGGTTCGCGCCCGCCCCAAGATGGGTCAGGTAGAGCGCGCCAGGCGTCACGGCCAGGGTCAGCCGCCGCCACCGTGTCTCCGCCGAGGCGGGCGCGCGCGGAATCACAAGGCGCCGGTGGCGACGCCGCGCTTGCCGGGGGGGCATGGCCAGTTCGTTAGAGCTGAGTCGTCAGCGAAAGGACAACCCGGTTGACCGTGTAGCTGGGACCGCTGGCGGCTCCATCGGAGGATTGCTTGGTGCGGTAGTAGCGCACGGCAAGGCCGATATTGCGATTGACCAGATAGTTTCCGCCGAGCCCGAATTGGGTGCGGTTATCTTCGCGGTCAATGCCGTTGTACTCGTCGTTCGCGTGCTTGACGCTGGCGCTCAGGATAACATTGCGCAGCAGTTCATGATCGACGCTCAGGCCAAAGTCGGTGGACAGAAAACCGCCCGCGCCGGCGACGCCGGCGTCTTCGATGCCGCGCGACGCGGTGGCCGTTACGGTGGTGAGTTCGGTCGGGAACCACTCGACCTGGGTGCGCGAGCCAAAGCCGTGAATGTCGCCGTACACGGCGTTGTCGAACGATTGGCTGATGTAGCCGACCGCCACTTCGCCGCGGACGACCGCGCCCAGCTCGAAGTTGACGCCGGTGAGCAGCTCATAGCCCTTGGAGTCCCGCGATGGCGTGGCGACGGTGCTGGTATCGTAGTTGCGCTTGTTGCCCGTGGCCGCGACGAAGAGCGCGGTGGCCGGGCTGACGGCGTAGTCCACGCGGCCCTGCAGGCTGGTGTTGACGCGGTCGCGCGCGTCCTGATCGATGACGACGCCGTTCAGGTCGAAACCGTCCTTGTAGTCGTAGGACTGGATGTCGGCGCGGGTCATCAGCTTGGTGCGCCCCACGATCCGGGTGGCCGACGCATACGCCTGAGCCTGATCATACCTAATGGGCTCGCGAGCCGAAACCGCCGTGTTCGACGAGGTGCGCGGCTCGATCGCCTTGATGTAGTCCGCGCCCGCTGCGATGTTGAACTCGCGCAGCACATCAATGCGGCCGGTGCCGCCGATGCTCCAGTTGTTGGCGTTTTCGGTGTGGTACTTCTCGTTGCGAATGAAGTCGCCGCGGACGTAAGCGGTCAACTGATGCCGCGACCAGTTGGAATTGAGGGTCGCCGACGGCCGGGCGTGGAACGCCCAGTCGCTGACCGGCCCGTTCTCGACGGCGAAGACGTTGTCGCTGTTTTCGTTGTCGAGCTGAAGGCGTGGAAACACCGCGAATGCGCCAATCGAGGTGCCAAGCGCTTCATACTCAGGGTGCGGCCGTTCCAGGACCGCGACGCTGCGGTCCCGCGCGAACAGATCAGGGGTGCGAGCCTGGGCCGAATCGAGCGCCTGGCCGAACGAGGTCGTCGGACAGGCGCTCGCCGCGACGGCGAGAATGAAACAGGCCTTGGCGGCGTTCATCTTGATGTCAGTCGCCCGCATGCGGCCAAGTCCCTCGTTCCGGTCAGTCACTATTGCACCCTCGATCAGTTTTTTGTCGGCCGTTAGGCCGCGCGGTAGTCCGAACCGCCGCCGCCGCCCGTGCCGCCCGGAGCCGAGATCGGCGGACCGCCGGTAGGGCCGATCGCGCCGGGGCCTTCCTGCACCTTGATGGCCGCCTGAACCTTGGCCAGCACCTCGGCGATGGCGGCGGCG
Source organism: Caulobacter sp. Root1472 (assembly GCF_001426985.1). Taxonomy (NCBI): domain Bacteria; kingdom Pseudomonadati; phylum Pseudomonadota; class Alphaproteobacteria; order Caulobacterales; family Caulobacteraceae; genus Caulobacter; species Caulobacter sp. Root1472. Next base: position 90,949 of record NZ_LMFX01000050.1, read on the forward strand.
ATCGCGGGGGTCAGGGTTCCCGCGGCCTGCATGTTGGTCAAGGTAAGCTGCAACGCGCTCACCGCCGTGAGCGGCTCGACGCCGCTGGTGGCGATGGTCTGCTCCAGGGCGGTCACGATGACGGCCTGGGTCGCATCGGCCGGTAGCGACTTCGACTGAGCACTGGCTTCGGCGGCCAGCGCCGCGATCGCCAGGGCCGACGCCAGCGGGCCGGGATCCGGCGTCGGCGCTTGGGCGACAGCAATAAGCGGCGAGACTGCGAAGCCCATCGCCGCGGTGGCCGCCATCGCACGCATCGCGATGGCCACGAATGTGTTTCTGTTCATTCCAAAGTCCCCCTAGCCGCGAAGCTCAGTTCGCGGCTCGTCGGCCCACCAGCAAAGGTGGCGCCAATCCCCTCTCGATAGTTGTAAGCCCGACTGCCGCAAAACGTGTAAAATCACGACCTGGGCGTTTACTATAACTTCAAAACGAGCGCAACATCCATGCGCAAGTAGAGAATATGAAGAACAATCGACTATTCTGCCGCTTTTGCGAGCATGCCATGATCTCTCAGCGCCTCGTTGTGACCTGAGCGCTCGACCAAAGCAGCCGCCCATCGCCCGGCTGGATTGTGGATGGCGCGGACAATATCGGGGCCGCCACTGTGATAACGGGCGAAATTCCTCATTTCATCCACCGCCCGCGTTCTCAAGGCCGGCGTCATTTCGGACCAGTGTTCGAAAATGAAACGCAGGCGCCAGCGCGTGACGTCCGGACCGAACGGCGCGGCCCGGTAGGATTTGTCGATATAGTCGAGGGCCTGGGCGTCCAGCGTCCGGGTTCCAAGCTGCCGCACATAGGCGCGCCGCAACCAGGCGTTCGCCGCGGCCGGCGCCTGCGCCAGCGCCGCCTGACTTTCCCAGTCGGCCTTGATGGTCTGCGGGTATTGCGCCAGGAGCGCCTGGTCCGCGCGCATCTCGTGGACGGGGGCGAGGTCGGGGCTGATCGTGTTGGGCCACATCAACCCTGCGGTGGTGACCGCCGCGCCGCCCGCAGCCGCAATCGCCAGACCGGCGATGGCGGCCGTTTTCAATGTCCTGCGCGTCATCCACGCCATCCCGGGCCTCTTCGTCGGTCGTTGCGTCGGCATCTGCGTCGCGCAATATTGCTACTCTATTATGATCGCGGGCTGGCGACGGCGAGCAATTCATATTGCGGACGCGGCCGTGCAGCCCAGCCCCTTGCTAAAGTCGGGCCTGTCTGCTTTTGAACAAGCTATCGCCACACCGCTATGGTTTCGACGGTCGGAAAAAGGATTTCGATAATGCGGCACTTCTTGCGTCTCTGCGCCATGAGCCTTGTTGTGGCCTTCGGAGGCGTCGCTTGCGCCCAGACACCCGCGGCCCCAGCGGCGACGGTTTCGGCCGCCGCCAGCCCGGACGCCACCGTCCGGACGGTGCCGGAATATCGGCTGGGCGTGGCCGACAAGGTGCGGGTCAATGTTTTCGGCGAGGAAGCGCTCACCGGTGAGTTTCTGGTCGGCGGCGGCGGCAAGGTCTCGCTGCCCTTGATCGGCGAGGTGCAGGCGGCCGGTCTGACGATCTCGCAATTCCAGCAAGAGATCAGCAACGAGCTTCGCAAAGGCTATATCAAGGAGCCGCGCGTCAGCGCCGAGGTCCTGAACTATCGCCCCTTCTACATCCTGGGCGAGGTGAACAAGCCTGGCGAATATCCCTACACTAACAATCTGACCGTCCTGAACGCGGTGGCCACGGCCGAGGGCTTCACCTACCGCGCCAACAAGCGCTCGGTCTTCATCAAGCGCGCCGAGGATCCGGCCGAGCAGTCCTATCCTCTGACGCCCCTGACCAAGGTCGCGCCCGGCGACACCATTCGGATCGGCGAGCGTTATTTCTGAGTTTTCAACATTTTAATTTTGGATCGTTACCCTTGCTCCGCACCAACGTCCCGCCCCGTCATGCGCCTGGTCGCTGTCGGGGCGAGCGCGTCTCGATGGGGTCATGACGAATTGGATAGGGGATGATCGGTAACTGGTTAGCGCGTCGCAAATCGTCGAACGCCGGCCCGATCGCCAGCGTGCCGCCGGACACGCTGGTGTGGACGGTCGGCGACGTCCACGGACGGCTCGATCTTCTGCGCCCCCTGCTCAGCGCTGTCCTCGAAGATTTCGCCCGCAGCGCCCAGACGCGCAAGGTGCTGATCTTCCTTGGCGACTATGTGGACCGCGGCCCCGACTCCCAGGGGGTGATCGAGCTGCTGTGCCGTCTGGCTGACGGCGGCCCTGTGGAAACCATCTTCCTGCGCGGCAACCACGAAGACCGGATGGCGGCCTTTCTTGAGGATCCCGGCATCGGCCCGACCTGGTGCGACTATGGCGGGCGCGAGGCGCTTCGGTCGTACGGCGTGACGGCGCCGGCCGATCGCGCCGACAAGGACGCCTGGGCCGCCGCCTCGGCCGACTTCAACGCCGCCGTCAGCGATCGTCACCGAGCCTTTCTGCGTGACCTGAAGCTCAGCGCCAGCGTTGGCGATTATTTCTTCGTGCACGCCGGCGCGCGGCCTGGCGTGCCGCTGGGCCAGCAGTCCAGCCACGACATGATGTGGATCCGGCAGTCCTTCCTGGACGACAGCCGCGCCTTCGAGAAGATCATCGTGCACGGCCACACCCCGACCGACGACATCCAGTCCGACCACCGTCGCATTGGCCTGGACACCGGGGCCTACGCCACGGGCGTGCTGACCGCCGTGCGTCTCGAAGGCGAGGAGCGCGCGGCGCTGCAGACCGCCATGACCGGTTCGGGGGTGGAGCTCTGGCGCAGCGAGATCGAGACGACCAAGGGCGCCAAACGCTCGGCGCGATAACGACAGACAAGGCCGGCGGCCCGTAGCGCAAGCCGAAACCCTTTTTTTGCATCTTGTCCGCTACAGGTTGCCGGTAACGCCCCGGGGGACCTGCGCTTGCTCAAGGTTTTGACCTGCCTGACGACGGAGCATGATCTGCGCCTGGTGGTGGTCGCCGGCGTGATCTGCTTTGCCGCGTGCTTCACGGCCTTTCGCCTCTATTCCCGGATGCGCGGGGCCAGGGGCGTGGTGCGGGCCGCCTGGTTGCTGCTGACCGGATTGGTGTCGGGGTCGGGCGTGTGGGCCACCCACTTTATCGCCATGGTCGCCTACAGCCCCGGCCTGAAAACCGGCTACAGCCCCGCGGGCACCTTGCTGTCGCTGATGATCGCGGTGCTGTTCATGGCCGGCGGTTTCGCGGTGGCTTCGGCCCAGCGCTCGCGCACCAATGACCTTGCTGGCGGCCTGATCCTGGGCGTGGGCGTGGCCGCCATGCATTATACCGGCATGTCCGCCTTCGTGACCCAGGGCTTCGTGCAGTGGGAGCAGGCGACGATCGCCGCCTCGGTGCTGGCCGGCGTCGTCGGGGCGGCGGGCGCCCTGCAGTTGGCGGGACGTGCGCGCAGCTTGCTCAGGCAGCTAGGCGGCGGACTGCTCCTCACGCTGGGGATCTGCGCCCTGCACTTCATCGGCATGGGCGCGATCACCATCGTGCCCGACCCGTCGATCGACGTGCCCGACCAGATGCTGTCGGGCGGCGTGCTGACCCTGGCCGTAAGCTCGATCACCGGCATGATCATCCTGGGCGGCCTGGGCGCGGTGGCCATCGAATCCTCCACCAGCCGCTCGGCCCTGGACCGTATCCGCCGCCTGGCCAACGCCGCCTATGAGGGCATCGTCGTCGTCCAGGACGGCCGCATCAACGACGCCAACGCGGCGTTCTGCCAACTGGTCGGCCTGGAGCTGGACGCCCTGCTGCGCGCGCCGCTGTCGGATCTGCTGACCCTGGACAGCACCGCATCGATCCGCGAGGGCGAGCGGCGCGAGGGCTTGCTGCAACCCGCCGACGGCGGTCGCGCCATTCCGGTCGAAGTGTTCTCGCGCCTGATGGACGACGGCGCCCGACGCGAAACCTCGGGCCTGACCGTGCTGGCGGTGCGAGACCTGCGCGAGCGTCGCTCGGCCGAGGAAAAGATCCGCTACCTGGCCGAGCACGACGGCCTGACCGGCCTGCCCAACCGCAATTCGCTGCAGACCCGCCTGGCCGCGGCCCTGGACCGCGTCGAGGCGTCGGGCGAGAGCCTGTCGCTGATCTGCATCGACCTGGACCATTTCAAGGAAGCCAACGACCTGCACGGCCACTTGGCCGGCGACGCCCTGCTGGTCGAGGCCGCGCGCCGGCTGCAGGACAGCCTGACGGCCCCATCCTTCGCCGCTCGCCTCGGCGGCGACGAGTTCATCGTCGTCCAGGTGGCCGCTGGCGACCAGCCCGCGGCGGCCGCCGAACTGGCCGGCAGGCTGCTGGAGGCCCTGTCGGCGCCGGCCGTCCATGAAGGCCGGGAGCTGGCCATGGGCGCTAGCCTGGGCGTCTCGCTGTTCCCGCACGACGGCCGCACGGCCGAGGCGCTGCTGGCCAACGCCGACATGGCGCTGTATCGCGCCAAGGAAGGCGGCCGCGGCGCCTATCGTTTCTTCAAGCGGGAAATGGACGAGACGATCCGCGAACGCCGAACCTTGGCCCGCGAGCTGCGCCAGGCGATCCTCGATGAGGCGCTGGTGGTCCATTACCAGCCGTTGGCCAGGGCCGCCGACGGCGAAGTCTGCGGTTTCGAAGCCCTGGTGCGCTGGAACCATCCGACCCGGGGCATGGTCCCGCCGCTGGAGTTCATCCCCGTCGCCGAGGAGAACGGCCTGATCGCTCAATTGGGCGAATGGGTCCTGCGCCGGGCTTGCGCGGACGCGGCCAGTTGGGAGCGCCCGCTGCGCATCGCGGTGAACCTGTCGCCGCTGCAGCTGAACCAGCCGAACCTGCCCATCCTCGTGCATGAAGTCCTGGTTCAGACCGGCTTGTCCCCCAAGCGATTGGAGCTCGAGGTCACCGAGAGCGCCCTGTTCAAGGACTATCAGCGGGCGCTCGACAATCTGCGCCGGCTCAAGGCCCTGGGCGTGCGCATCGCCATGGACGACTTCGGCACTGGGTTCTCGTCGCTGTCGACCCTGCAGTCGTTCCCGTTCGACAAGATCAAGATCGACAAGAGCTTCGTGGAGAACATCCATCGTCACGACCGCGCGACGGTGATCGTTCGCGCCGTGCTGGGCCTGGGCCGCAGCCTGGACATCCCGTGCGTGGCCGAGGGGGTGGAAACCCAGGAACAGATCGACTTCCTGCGGGGGGAGGACTGCGCCGAACTGCAGGGCTACGCCATCGGCCGGCCGGCTGCGGTCGACACCCTGTCCGCCTGGACCCTGGCGAGCAATGCCGCGGCAAGTCCGCCTTCCGTGGTGGCGGACGAGAAGGCGCGCAGGCGGAAACGCGCCTGATCCTGGAATTGGGTCTCAAGCCGCTCCGCGTGGGGAAGACCTAAGACGCTCGACGTCGGTTCAATCAGCGGATCAGGACAATGACGCCGAAGATCAGTGCGGCCCACACCGCCAAGCTGAAGGCGGCGCAGACGATCAGGGGCCATCGGATCTTGTACCGAGGCTGAGGCCGCCGAGCCGCCGCCAGAAACGGAGCGGCGTGCGTTTGAACGTTCGAGGGGCCGAACTTCATGCGTTTCCTCCCGCGCCCGGCCTTGATCGAGGGTCTCCGCCTCGCCGAGCCGTGTACGCCTACGGATAAGAGTCCCAGAATAGCTCCGGTGCAAGGCATACACACGCATAGGCAGCGGAAAAATGTGTCAAATCGCGCAATTTTCGCTGAAAGCGGGTCTGGCGCTGGCCAAGTGGGTCCTGATTTGCCAGGCGCCGCCCGAGCGGCGACCGACCCGCTTCAAGCTTGACCTTTGATCTAGCGTCTCCGACTCATCCCCCCCATCAGGCCGCGCATGATCTCGCGTCCGGCCTGATTGGCGATCGTGCGCAGTAACGAGGTGGCGAAGGCCTCGCCCATCGATTGGCGGCTGGAGGCGCGCGGACGCGGCGCGGTGCGAGACTCGCGCGCCTCCTCGCGTTCCCGCACTTTCTCGGCGGCGGCCCGCTGGCGCTCGGCTTCGGCCTGGGCGGCGGCGGTGTCCGCCTGCTGCTGGGCCTGGGCGGCGCGTCCTTGCAGGGTCTCGTAAGCCGAGGCGCGGTCCAGCGTAGTGTCGTAGAGGCCGGCGACCGGGCTCTTGGCGATCAGCGCCGCGCGCTCCTCGGGTGTCAGGGGCCCCAGGCGCGAGGCTGGCGGCCGGATCAGCGTCTTCTGCACGACGCAGGGCGCGCCCTTGGCGTCCAAGGTCGAGATCAGCGCCTCGCCGACCCCCAGGGCCTGAATCGTCTCGGCGGTGTCGAAGGCCGGATTGACCCGGAACGACTGGGCGGCGGCCTTCAGCCCCTTCTGATCGGCCGGGGTGTAAGCCCGCAGGGCGTGCTGCACCCGCGCGCCCAACTGGCCCAGCACCGCGTCGGGAATGTCGGCCGGATTCTGGGTGACGAAATAGATGCCCACGCCCTTGGAGCGGATCAGCCGGACGACCTGCTCGATCTTTTCCAGCAGCGGCTTTTCCGCATCGTTGAACAGCAGATGCGCCTCGTCGAAGAAGAACACCAGCTTGGGCTTTTCGGGATCGCCGACCTCGGGCAGTTCCTCGAACAGCTCCGACAGCAGCCAGAGCAGGAAGGTCGAATAGAGCTTGGGCGACTGGATCAGCTTGTCGGCCGCCAGCAGGTTGACATAGCCGCGGCCGGCCACGTCGGTGCGCATCAGGTCGGCCAGCTTCAGGGCCGGCTCGCCGAAGAAGTTCTCGGCCCCCTGGCTCTGCAGGGTCAGCAGCTTGCGCTGGATCGCGCCCACCGTGGCCGGCGAGACGTTGCCGTACTGGGTGCCGATCTCGGCGGCGTGGTCGGCGACATATTTCAGCGCCGCCTGCAGGTCCTTCAGATCCAGCAGCAGCAGGCCGTCCTGGTCGGCGACGTGGAAGACCACGGTCAGCACGCCTTCCTGCACGTCATTCAGTTCGAGCAGTCGCGACAGCAGCAGCGGGCCCATCTCGGAGATGGTGGTGCGAATCGGGTGGCCCTTCTGGCCGAACAGGTCCCAGAACACCACAGGCGGGGCGGACGGCGTCAGGGTCAGCCCCATGGACGCGGCGCGAGCCAGCATCTTGTCGTTGGGGACCCCGATCGCGCCGACGCCCGAGAGGTCGCCCTTCACGTCGGCGGCGAACACCGGCACGCCGGCGTCGGAGAAGGCCTGGGCCATGACCTGCAGGGTGACCGTCTTGCCCGTTCCCGTCGCGCCCGCCACCACGCCGTGACGGTTGGATCGATCGAGACGCTGGGTCACCGGTCCGGCCGCCGCGCCTTCTTGGGCCAGTCCGATAAGGATTTCGCCGTCGCCGATCGTCAGGGTCATACGCAACGTCCTTTTGCCTTGAGAGCTTAAGCCTAGACCCGGCCTTGCGTCGCGCCAATCGCCTCGCGCAATGTGGCGCCAGTCTTTTACAGGCCGTTCGAGAAAGAGATCCCGCCGATGTCCATTCCTGCGTCGATCACCGGCCGCAACGCCCTGGTGTTCCTGGCGGTCATCGCGGGCGGCGCGACGCTGTACTGGATGCGCGGCATCCTCACGCCCCTGGCCATGGCGGTGTTCCTGGCGGTGATGATCGACAGTTTCGCGCGCGTGCTGGTCGAGCGCCTCCCAAGGTTCCCCAGGAACCTGGCCCTGCCGGCCGCCATCTTCCTGTCGATCGCCATGTTCGCGGCCGCGGTCTGGGTGGTCACCGCCAACGGCGCCAGCTTCGTCGGCCAGATCCGCGACTACGCGCCCCGCCTGAACGAGGTGATCGCCAAGGTCGCCTCGCTGGTCGGGATCAAGGTCGCGCCGACGATCGGCGACCTGATCAACCAGCTCAATCCCAGCAAATACGCCGGGGCGGCCGCGCAGAGCCTGCAGAACTTCGCTTCCAACGCCATCCTGGTGCTGATCTATCTGGGCTTCATCATCGCCTCGCGGCGGGGGTTCAGTCGCAAGATCGTCGCGCTCTACCCGCATCATGCCGAGCGCGACGGGGCGGTCCAGCTGTTCCAGCGCATCCGCAACGGGGTCGAGCAGTACCTATGGATCCAGACGGTCACCGGCCTGATGATCGCCGCGGCCGCCTGGGTGGTGATGATGCTGCTGCGCCTGGACAACGCCCTGTTCTGGGCCTTCCTGATCTTCGTGGCCGCCTACATCCCGATCATCGGCGGGGCCGTGGGCTGCATCCTGCCGCCGCTGTTCGCCCTGGTGCAGTTCCCCGACAGCTTCGTGCCGGCCGCGATCCTGTTCCTGGCGCTGCAGGGGATCTTCTTCGTGGTCGGCAACGTCATCTATCCGCGCATGCAGGGCGAAAGCCTGAACATCGACCCGACGGTCGTGCTGCTGTCGCTGGCGGTGTGGGGCGCGCTGTGGGGCGTGACCGGCATGTTCCTGTCCACCCCGCTGACCGTGGCCCTGATGCTGATCATGGCCCAGTTCGACGGGACGCGCTGGATCGCCATCCTGCTGTCGGAGGACGGCGATCCCAGCGGCTCGGGCCTGGACCGCAAACCGCCGGGCGGGCCGGCCAAGGCCCCGCCGGAGAAAAAAATCGGCGCGGCGCCGACTTCGCGACAGAAGTCGACCAAGGGGGCTTAACATCCCGAATGACCTTCCTATCTAGGTCCTGTCGGCAGCCCCCCATGCCGACCCCGCGCGACGCAGACCGATTTTCTGGAGCGTCCAATGCGGACTCGCCCGCCTCCCCCCCGGCGGGCCCGCGCCGCCGGTTCCCCCCAACCGGCGGCGCTTCCGCGTCCGCGGCCGGTGGGAGATCCTTCGGTAAGATATTCTGTGCTTTTCCCGAGCTACGGTTGAAACCGGGCCCGAAAGGGCTAGGTTGTCGCCAAAAATTCGCGAGGAAATCCCATGGTCGGTGAAAAACTTGACCCCAAGGCGACCGCCGCTCAGCCGGAAGGCTTGATCCGGGTCTTCGGCGCGGCGCTGGGGCAGGAGGCGCTGACCGAGGCGCAGACCCGGTTCGCCGCTCAGGTCCAGGAGGACTGGTCGGCCGAGGAGCTGCCGGGCTTCGATCCGGCCGACGTCGCCCACGCCCTGACGGAGTTCTGGACCTTCGGCGAGACGGCGACGGATCCGCTGTCCATCCGCGTGCGCCCCGCGCGGCGGGCCGACGGGACCGACCTGAAGAGCGACCTGCTGGAAATCGTCCAGCCCGACCGCCCGTTCCTGGTCGACAGCATCATGGGCGCCGTCGCCGAGCACGGCTTTTCGGTTCGAGCCATGTTCCACCCGGTGATCGACACGCCCGCCGGCCGGCGGTCGATGATCCAGGTCTATCTGGCCCCGGTGGGCGAGGACCGCGAGGCCGCCCTGGTCGAGGCCGTTCGCGAGGCCCTGGCCGACGTCCAGCTGGCGGTCGACGACTTCGACGCCATGAAGGCCCTGATCCGCCGCTCGATCGAAGAGCTGCGCGCTTCGACGGCCCCGATCCCCGAAGGCGAGCGCGACGAGGGCCTAGCCTTCCTCGACTGGCTGGAGGGCGATCGCTTCGTGTTCCTGGGGGCGCGGGTCTACGACTATCCCCGCACGGCCGAGGGCGGCTACGCGGCCGAGGAGCCGCTGTACCAGCCCGAGGGCAGCCTGGGCGTGCTGCGCGACCAGACCCTGACGGTGCTGCGGCGGGGCAGCGAGCCGGCGATCCTGTCGCCCCAGGTCCGCGACCACCTGCTGCTGGGCGCCCCCCTGGTGGTGGCCAAGTCCAACCTGCGCTCCAAGGTCCATCGCCGCGGCTACATGGACTATGTGGGGGTGCGCCGGTACGGCGCCGACGGCAAGCCGTCGGGCGAGGTCCGGTTCGTGGGCCTGTTCACCGCCGAGGCCTATGAGACGCCCGCCCACGAGGTGCCGGTGATCCGCCGCAAGGTCGAGCACGTGCTCAAGGAGGCCGGCAAGGATCCCGAGGGCCACAGCGGCAAGCGCCTGCGCAACATCCTGGAGACCTGGCCGCGCGACGAGCTGTTCCAGATTTCCGAGGACGAGCTGCTGTCGATGGCCATGGGGGTGCTGCACCTCTACGACCGCCCTCGGGTGCGGCTGTTCGCCCGCAAGGACCCGTTCGACCGCTTCGTCTCGGTGTTGATGTTCGTGCCGCGTGAGCGCTACGACAGCGGCGTGCGCGAGCGGGCCGGCAAGATCCTGGCCGCGGCCTTCGACGGCCGGGTCAGCGCCTATTATCCCAGCTTTTCAGACGCGCCCCTGGCCCGCGTGCACTACGTCCTGGGCGTGACGCCGGGCAAGCACGGCGATCCGGACCTGGCGACGCTGGAAGCCGCCGTGGCCGAGACCGCCCGCACCTGGGACGACCGCTTCGAGGCCGCCGTGCGCGACGGCGGCGCGCCCGGGCGGGTCGTGGAGACCCTGGCCCGCTGGCAGAACGCCTTTCCGCCCGGCTATCGCGACCAGTACGACGCGGCCGAGGCCCTGGCCGACCTGGCCGTGGTCGACGACCTGGACGCCGACGAGGCGGTGCGGGTCCGGGCCTTCCGCCTGGCCGACGACGACAAGCTGACCTTCCGCTTCAAGCTCTATCGCCCCGGCGCCGCCGCGCCCCTCGCCGACGTGTTGCCGATCCTCGAGCACATGGGCCTGAAGGCGCTGATCGAGGACGGGTTCAAGCTGACGCCGGCCGGCGACACCCACGCCAAGGTCTGGGTCCACGAGTTCACCTTGCGCGACGAGCGCGGCGAGCACCTGTCGTTCGACGACGTCAAGACCGCCTTCGAGGCCGCCTTCGTCGCCATCTGGACGGGCCGCGCCGAGAGCGACGGCTTCAATCGGCTGGTGCTGGAACTGGGCGTCGGCTGGCGCGAGGCCGCCCTGGTCCGCGCCCTGGCCCGCTATCGCCAGCAGACGGGCCTGGATCCCAGCCAGGGCGTGCAGGAGCAGGCCCTCTCGGACAACCCGGGCGTCACTCGCCTGATCCTCGACCTGTTTCGCATCAAGTTCGACCCGGCCGTGCACGCCGACCTCGCCGCCCGCCGCGAGCAGGCCAAGGCGGTGGAGGCCAGCATCAACGAGGCCCTGCAGGCGGTCGAGAGCCTGGACGCCGACCGGGTCCTGCGCCGCATCGCCGCCCTGATCGGCGCCATCCAGCGGACCAACTTCTTCCAGCTCGGCCCCGACGGCGAGCCCAAGCCCTACATCAGCTACAAGATCGCCTCGCGCGAGCTGGAGGACCTGCCGGCCCCCAAGCCCTATCGCGAGATCTACGTCTCGGCCCCGCATGTCGAGGGCGTGCACCTGCGCTTCGGGCCCGTCGCCCGGGGCGGGCTGCGCTGGTCTGATCGCCGCGACGACTTCCGCACCGAGGTCCTGGGCCTGGTCAAGGCCCAGCAGGTCAAGAACGCGGTCATCGTGCCGGTCGGCTCCAAGGGCGGTTTCTATCCGAAGAACCTGCCGCGCGGCGGCGACCGCGACGCCATCCAGGCCGAGGCGATCCGCGCCTACAAGACCTTCCTGTCGGGCCTGCTGGACATCACCGACAACATCGACGCCGACAACCGGATCGTGCCGCCGGCCGGGGTGGTCGTCCACGACGGCGAGGATCCCTACCTGGTCGTCGCGGCCGACAAGGGCACGGCCACCTTCTCCGACATCGCCAATGGCGTGGCGGAGGACTACGGCTTCTGGCTGGGCGACGCCTTCGCCTCGGGCGGCTCGGTCGGCTACGACCACAAGGTGATGGGCATCACCGCCCGCGGCGCCTGGGAAGCGGTCAAGCGTCACTTCCGCGAGCTGGGCAAGGACATCCAGACCGAGCCGTTCACCGCCGTCGGGGTCGGCGACATGAGCGGCGACGTGTTCGGCAACGGCATGCTGCTGTCCAAGCAGACCCGCCTGCTGGCCGCCTTCGACCATCGCCACATCTTCCTGGATCCCGATCCGGATCCGGCCAAGTCGTGGGCCGAGCGCGACCGGATGTTCAAGCTGCCGCGCTCGTCCTGGGACGACTACGACAAGAGCCTGATCTCCAAGGGCGGCGGGGTCTTCGCCCGGTCGCTGAAAACCATCGCGCTGTCGCCGGAGGCGCGGGCCCTGTTCGAGATCAAGACCGAGACGGTCACCCCGGCCGAGCTGCTGACCGCGATCCTCAAGTCGAAGGCCGAGCTGCTCTATCTCGGCGGCATCGGCACCTATGTGAAGGCCAGGAGCGAAAGCCAGGCCGAGGCCGGCGACAAGGCCAACGACGCCATCCGCGTCAACGGCGCCGACCTGCGGGTCAAGGTCGTGGGCGAGGGCGCCAACCTGGGCCTGACCCAGGCGGGGCGCATCGAGTTCGCGCAACTGGGCGGCCGCCTGAACACCGACGCCATCGACAACTCGGCCGGCGTCGACAGCTCCGACCACGAGGTCAATATCAAGATCCTGACCGGGATCCTGGAGCGCGGCGGCAAGTTGGACCGCAACGCCCGCAACCGGCTGCTGCCGACCATGACCGACGACGTGGCCGGCCACGTGCTGGCCGACAACTACGACCAGACCCTGGCCCTGTCGCTGATGGAGAGCGACGGGGTCTCGGAGGTCGAGTCCCATGCCCGGTTCATGGCCGAGCTGGAGGCCAAGGGGCGGTTGGACCGCAAGGTCGAGGGCCTGCCGGAGGCGGCGGCGCTGACCGACCGCGCCCAGGCCGGCAAGGGCCTGACCCGGCCGGAAATGGCCGTGCTGCTGGCCTATGGCAAGATTGACCTCTTCGACGACATCGTCGCCTCCCAGGCGCCGGACGACCCCTGGTTCGAGGCGACGCTGAAGGGCTACTTCCCGCCGGCCCTTAGCCAATACGGCGACGCCATGCAGCAGCATCGTCTGAGGCGCGAGATCATCGCCACGGTGCTCGACAACCAGATGATCAACATGTGCGGCCCGACGTTCCCGAGCCGCCTGCGCGCCGCCGCAGCCTGCGACACCACGGCCCTGGTCATCGCCTTCGCTGCGGCCCGGGAGATCCTCGGCGTCGACGCCCTGTGGGACCAGGTCTCGGCCCTGGACGGCAAGGCCTCGGCCGGCGGTCAGCTGGCCCTGTACAAGGCCCTGGCCTACGCCCTGCGCAGCCTGACCTTCTGGCTGGCGCGGCGGGCGTTCAAGGACAAGTCGACGGTCAAGGCGCTGGTCGAGGCCTATGGCCCGTCGGTCAAGGCGCTGTCGGCCCTGGGGACCACGATCCTCTCGCCGTTCGAGCAGAAGGCGGCCGCCAAGCGGGCCAAGGCTTATGTGGCCGACGGCGCGCCTGAGGCCTTGGCCCAGGCGGTCGCCGCGCTGCAGCCCATGACCACGGCGGCCGACCTGGTCGACCTGGGCAACGCCTCCAGCTGGCCGGTGCAGAACGTGGCCCGCCTCTACCACCAGGTCGGCGCGGCCTTCGGCTTTGACCGCCTCCGCTCGGCGGCCGGTTCGTTCGTCGGCGGCGACGCCTTCGAGCGCCTGGCCGTGCGCCGGCTGATCGAGGACATGCTCGCCGAGCAGACGGCGATCACCCAGGCGGTGCTGAAGTTCGCCGCCAACGCCCAGGCCGGCGACGACGAGGCCTCGGCCAAGGCGGCGGTCAGCTCGTGGGGCGCCCTGCGCGCCGAAACCGTCCGGGCCGCCAAGCGGACGGTCGAGGACATCGAGCAGGCCGGCGGCGGCTGGACCTTCGCCAAGCTGACGATCGCCAATGCGGCTCTGAGAGGCCTGGCGACGGCGAGCTGACGTCAGGCGGCGGGGGCAGGCGCGTGGCCTGTTCCCGATCCGGCCTGCCTAACCCAGGGTTGTCGTTCGCGCGGGGACGGTCCAGGATCGTCCCGGCGGCGTAGATTTGGCGTTTTCGGGGGCATGGATGGTCAAGGATCGTATCGTTCTGCTGGACTCCCTGCGGGGCCTGGCGGTGCTGGGCATCCTCCTGTGCAACATCCCGATCTCGGCCGAGCCCCACGCGGTGGCCACCAGCCTGACCCTGTGGCCGCTCGGCATGGCCCCGGCCTCGGTGGCCGTCTGGTGGGTCACCCAGGTCTTCTTCCAGCAGAAGTTCTATTCGATGTTCGCCATGCTGTTCGGCGCCTCGATCCTGCTGGTGGGCGGCGAGGGCGGGGCGGGGTCGGACGCCGGTGAGCGCCGGAGGATCCTGATCCTGCGCCTGGTCAGCTTGTTGGCTATCGGCCTCTTCCACGGGCTGGTGATCTGGCAGGGCGACGTGCTCAACACCTATGCGATCGTCGGACTTCTGGCGTTGTGGGCCCGCTCGTGGTCGGCCAAGCGCCTGCTGCGGGCGGGGATCGGCCTGCACCTGGCGCTCTCGGCCTGGGGCGCCTGGAACCTGTTCAAGCATGCGGCCGAGGGCGGCGGCGACCCGCCGCCGGCCGCCATGGCCAAGTTCCTAGCCCAGGTCCATGCCGACAGCGCCCAGTACGCCGGAAGCTTCGCCCAGTCTTTCGTCCAGAACGCCAAGGACTATTGGGACTATGTGTTCGGCTCCTTCACCCAGTGGCCTCCGGCCTGGCCGCTGCTGGTGCTGTCGCTGATGCTGATCGGCATGGGCCTCTACAAGCTGGGCGTCCTGAGCGGCAAGGCCTCGACGGGGGTGTATCAAGGGCTGATCGCCGCCGGCCTGGGGGCCCTGGCCATCGTCGCCATGGCCGAGACGACCTACATGCTGCTGCCCAGCCATCCCTGGCCGGCTCGCGCCCTGGCCCGCTGGCTGCAGAGCGCCACGGCCCCCGTGGTCAGCCTGAGCTATGTGGGCCTGATGGTGATGGCCGCGCGCGCCCGACTCTGGAAGGCGATCCCGGCGGTGCTGGCGCCGGTGGGCCAGATGGCCTTCACCAACTACCTGACCCAGTCGATCCTGATGACGGCGCTGCTGTACGGTGGTCGTGGTCCGGCGCTGTACGGCAAGGTCGACCGGCCGTTCCTGGCCGGCGCCGTGGCCGTGATCTGGCTGCTGCAGGTCCTGTGGTCGCGCTGGTGGATGGCCCGCTTCACCATGGGGCCGCTGGAGTGGCTGTGGCGGCTGGCCTATCGCGGCCCCATGCCGCTGCGCCGCGAGCACCGCACGGCGCCGGTCGCGGCGTGAACCGGGCCGATCAGTGCGCCGGCTTGGCGTTGAGGAAGGTGTCGAGCGCCGTATTGATTACGGTCAGGGTCACCGCGTCGCGCAGCCGCTGGGCCTCGGCCTGGCTCACCCCGGCGGCGGTGTAGCCGGCGATCTCGGTCAGGTCGGTCTCGCCCTGCACCAGGTTCCTGAACTCGGCCTGGCTCAGCTGGCCGGCCGCCAACTGCCCGGTCCAGAGCGCCAGGTTGGCCTTGGCCTTGTCGAGGGCGTCCTGGGCCAGGGCCTTCACCTGGTCGGAATAGCCCTCGAAGCTGTCCTTGCCCAGCACCGAGAGGTTGGCCTTGGCGGCGGCCAGGAAGTCGTCGAACTGGCTCATGACGCGCCGCCTTCCTCGATCTGGCCGCAGGCCGTGGCCTGCCGCTTGTTGGCCTCCAGGCAGAGGATGTAGTCGAACGCCCGGCCGATCTGGATCTTCTTCTGGTCGCGGAAGGCCGGGCTCAGCGCGCCCTGGCTGCGCCACAGGGTGATCGCGCCGCCATAAAGCGCCCGGCTGGGGTCGCGCAGCACCGCCCACTGCCGCGCCGAGAAGGTGTTCAGCGGATCGGCCGCCGCGGCGCTGGCCGCCGCGTCGATCCGGGCGGTCAGGGCGTCCACCTCGGCGGCGTGGTTGGCGTAGGGGTCTGCGGCCACGTCCAGCAGCGACAGGGTCTGGGTCTTCAGGCTGGCGGCGGTGACCTGGGCGGCGGGGTTGGGCGGCGGCGCCACCGGGGCGCAGGCGACCGGCGCCAGGACGAGGGTCAGGGCGAGCGCGGCTCGCGCGAACGGCGCCAGCTTCATGGAAGGCCTCCCGCTAGGTGACGCGACCCTGGCATACAAATCCGCGAAGCACAATCTTGGCGGGTGCGATGCGCGTGAAGGGCGAGTTCAGCCGGCGGCCGCCACCGCCAGGGCCTGGGCGAAATAGTCCTGCGTTCGGGTGAAGAGGTCAGGTCGGTACCGGGCGCGCGGATCGTTGGCGCGATCGTCGTCGAAGGCGTGGGTGGCGTCCGGATAGAAGGCGGTATCGACCGTCAGGCCGTCGCGCCTGAGGCGTTCGAGCGCCTTCTGCGGATATTTCCAGCCGACCACCTGATCCTTGCCCCCCACCACGGAGAACACCTTGAGGTTCGCGGTCCCCTGAAGGTCGCCCCATCCCTGATTGGACGTCAGGGACGGATAGGCCGCGTACGGATAGACCAGCAAGGCGCCCTTGACGCGGGCGCGCAGCTTCAGCGGATCGGCGTCGACGAGGCCGGTGGCCCGGGCGGCGTTAGGGCCGATCGCATAGCCGTCCATGATCGCCCAGCCGCCATGACTCCAGCCGGCCAGGAAGACGCGTTCGGCGTCGGCCCAGGGCTGGTCCTCCAGCCAAGCCAGCATGGCGAAGATGTCGCCCGATCGCTCGAGGCCTCGAAGCGCGGTTCCCGTGCAGACCGTCAGCTTGGCGCGCAGGGGCGAGATCCCGCGCGGGGCGAAGCTGTCGACCACCACCGCCGCCCAGCCGGCCTCGACCGCGACCCTGGCGTAGGCCTCCAGGAACGGCGTCTTGCCGCCGCAGCCGTGCAGGATCAGCGCCACCGGGAAAGGGCCCGGCCCTTCAGGCCTGAAGACCTTCGACGCGTCGGCCACCCTGGCCCCCCACTCCCCGGATCTCATGGTGGCGCTAAGCATCACAGTTCCCGTCCACAGCGAGCGGCGTGAAATTTTCAATACGGGGCTGCATGGCCCAATTCGAGACACTAGTTTGGTGTCTCAAGAATCTGGTCCATGTGGGGAAGCGACGAAAGAGTGTCAAAACGATCTGACGTTGTGGCGAAAAAATATGCCGTCCCTGTCGTTTGAACAACCAGATCGCAAAAAAGAGCTTTCGCGTGTTCCCTTATGGCTTCTGGATTGTTAATGGGGATCTCAGTGTGGACCAAGAAACAATCTCAGCAAAGCTCTCGAACAAGCCACCGTTCGCAACGGCTGAGCTTGGAAAGTTGAGTGGCGTGACCCTTGCTAGGGACGATTCCGAGGGCGTTATTCCATCGGCCCGGCACGAAGGACGGATGAGGTCTGATATGGAACAGGGGTACGCCATTACGGGTCTGGAGCAGCCGCGCGCGTCTCGCACGGGCCCCGCCTACAGCCTTCAGAAGCGTTTCCTCGACCTCGCCGGTTCTCTGGGGCTGCTGATCTTCCTGGCCCCGACGCTTCTGCTGATCGCGCTGGCCGTCAAGCTCGACAGCCGCGGGCCGGTCCTGTTCGTGCAAAGGCGGACCGGGCTGAACGGCGTGCCGTTCCGCGTCTACAAGTTCCGCTCGATGACGGTCGCCGACGACGGCGATGTCGTCAAGCAGGCCACCCGCAACGACAGCCGGGTCACCCGGGTGGGACGTTTCCTGCGCCGGTCCAGCCTCGACGAACTGCCGCAGCTCCTCAATGTGCTGAAAGGGGACATGTCGCTGGTCGGCCCGCGCCCCCACGCCCTGGCTCACGACGAATATTACGGCGCCCACATCGCCGACTATCACAAGCGCTTCCGCACCCGCCCGGGCATCACCGGCCTGTCGCAGGTCAAGGGCTTCCGCGGCGAGACCGAGACGGTCGCCGACATGGAGCAACGCATCCGGTTCGACAACCACTACATTGAGAGCTGGTCGATCCTGCAGGACATCTGGATCCTGGTCTCGACCGCCGTCGTGGTGCCGCTGCAGCGCACGGCCTACTGAGGCCCAGGCTGGGGCGGCGGTTCTTCCGGCCTGGCGGCGCATCCCCTTAACGCCTGACCGTCGAGCGTGACCTCGGCGCGATAGCCGTATCGACGATCCGACATCCCGTCCGAACACGGCTCGGCGCGCAGCTTGAGCACCAGGGGGCCGGCGCGCCACACGCCGGCCCCCTCCTCGACCTTGACGCCTGGATTGTCGGCGCGGACCTCGGCCTCGCCCGCGCGCGTCAGGCTCAGTCCGTCCGGGCGGATCCTGCCGCCCCAGAACGGCTCGGTCCCGACCAGCTCGAAGTCGCCGGAAAAGTCCGGTCCCGGGGTCGTCGCGGCCGGGGCGTCGGCCGGCGCGGTCGAGGCGCCCTCCGACGCGCCCATCGGCGCCTCCCCACAGGCCGTGAGGCAGGCCGCGAGCGTGGCGGCGAGGCCCAGGACCGGCGGAAGGGCCACGCGCCCGGGGAACGTGAAACAGAGCATGGCGGCGCTATCCTCGCAGGGGCGGCTCACGCTAGACTCATAGGCGATGAATCGGAACGCCGCGCCTGGTCCTGTCTTCTACGAATTCTTCGCCGGCGGCGGGATGGCGCGTCTGGGCCTGGGCGAGGCCTGGACCTGCGCGTTCGCCAACGACTTCGACCCGGTCAAGGCCGCGACCTACCGCGCCAACTTCGCCGACGCGGGCGCGGCCAACGGCGAGGGCCATTTCCACCAGGGCGACGTCTGGAAGATCGCGCCGGCCGATCTGCCGGGACAGGCTAACCTGGCCTGGGCCTCCAGCCCCTGCCAGGACTTCAGCCTGGCCGGCGCCCGGGCCGGCCTGCAGGGCGGACGCTCCTCGGCCTTCTTCGGGTTCTGGAAGCTGATGGAGGCGCTCTCCGCCGAAGGGCGCGGCCCCGACACGGTGGTGGTCGAGAACGTGGTGGGCCTGCTGACCTCGCACGGCGGCGCCGACTTCACCGCCCTGTGCCGGGCCCTGGCCGAGCAGGGCTACCGCTTCGGCGCCCTGGAGATCGACGCCGCCCGCTTTGTCCCGCAATCGCGGCCGCGGGTGTTCGTGATCGCCACGCGTCTGCCGGTCGAGGACCTGGCCGGGCCCAGCCCCTTCCAGACCCGCGCCGTGCGCGACGCCCACGCCCGTCTGCCGGCCGACCTGACGGCCGCCTGGATCTGGTGGAGTCTTGCCGCGCCGCCAGCCCGCAACGCCGATCTTTCGGCCCTGCTCGAGCCCGATGACCAGGTCGCCTGGCGGCCGGACGCCGCGACCGCCGCGCTGCTCGACCTGATGGCCCCCGCCCACCGCGCCGCCGTCGAGGTTCGGGTCCAGAGCGGCGAGCGCGCGGTCGGCGCGGTGTTCCGTCGGATGCGCGGCGGCGAGCAGCGGGCCGAGGTGCGGTTCGACGGCCTGGCCGGCTGTCTGCGCACCCCGCGCGGCGGCTCGTCCCGCCAGACCCTGCTGGTGATCGACAGGGGGCAGGTGCGCTCGCGCCTGGTTAGCGCGCGCGAGGGGGGGCGGTTGATGGGCCTGGCTGACGCCTACCGCCTGCCCCGCAGCGCCACGGCTGGCCTGCACGTGATCGGCGACGGCGTGGCCGCCCCGGTGGTGCGTTGGCTGGCCGACGGCTTGCTGACTCCGCTGGCCTTCAGGAAAACTGCGCCGCTGGCCGCCGAATGAGCCGCTGACACGCCAGAACCCCCGGCCTAAGGTGAATCGAACCCAGGCCGCCAACGCCACACCAAGCGAGACTTTCCATGGACGACGCCTCCTCGATCTACGACGCCGCGCGGTTCAAGCGCGCCGGACGCGGCAAGATCTTCGACTCGATCCTCGACACGGTCGGCGACACCCCGCTGGTCCGCCTGCCCAACCTGACCGCCGAGCTGAAGCCCAAGGGCACGGTCGTGGCCAAGCTGGAGTTCTTCAACCCGCTGGCCTCGGTCAAGGACCGCATCGGCGTGGCCATGGTCGAATATCTGGAGGCCAAGGGCCTGCTGAAGCCGGGCGGCACCATCGTCGAGCCGACCAGCGGCAATACCGGCATCGCCCTGGCCTTCGTGGCCGCCGCCAAGGGCTACAAGCTGACCCTGGTCATGCCCGAGAGCATGTCGATCGAGCGTCGCAAGATGCTGCTGCTCCTGGGCGCCAAGCTGGAGCTGACCCCGGCCGAGAAGGGCATGCGCGGCGCCGTCGCCCGGGCCCAGGAGATCATCGAGGCCACGCCCGGCGCGGTGATGCCCCAGCAGTTCGAGAACACCGCCAACCCGCTGATCCACCGCGTCTCGACGGCCGAGGAGATCTGGAACGACACGGCCGGCGCCGTGGACGCCGTGGTCTCGGGCGTCGGCACCGGCGGCACCATCTCGGGCGTCGGCCAGGTGCTGAAGGCCCGTAAGCCGTCGGTGAAGATGGTCGCCGTCGAGCCGGAGGCTTCGGCCGTGCTGTCGGGCGGCGCGCCCGGCCCGCACAAGATCCAGGGCATCGGCGCCGGCTTCGTGCCGGGCATCCTCGATCGCGGGGTGATCGACGAGATCATCCAGGTGTCGAACGACGACAGCTTCGCCATGGCCCGCAAGGCGGCCTCGACCGAGGGCCTGCCTGTGGGCATCAGCTCGGGCGCGGCCCTGACCGCCGCCTTCGACCTGGCCATGCGCGACGACTATGCCGGCAAGCTGGTGGTGGCGATCATCCCCAGCTTCGCCGAGCGCTACCTGTCGACCGCCCTGTTCGAGGGGCTCTGATCCCAGACCGGTCGACAAGGACAGCGGGGGCGTGCGAGTCGGCATAGTCGGCTGCGGGGTCGGCGGCATGGCCGCCGCCCTGGCCCTGGCGCGAGCCGGTCACGCCGTCACCCTGCTGGAGGCCTTCGAGGCCCCGCGACCGCTGGGCTCGGGCCTGCTGCTTCAGCCGACCGGCCTGGCCGCGCTGCGCGCGCTGCGGCTCGACGAGCAGGTTCGCGCCCTGGGCGCCCAGGTGGACCGGCTGGAGGGCAAGGACAGCCGCGGCCGCAAGGTCATGGACCTTGACTACAACGACTGGAGGCCCGGCGCCCACGGCGTCGGCATTCATCGCGGCGTGCTGTTCCAGACCCTGCACGGCGCCCTGCCCGAGGCCGGCGTCGAGGTGATCACTGGGGCCCGGATCACCCGGGTCGAGACCCCCGCCCGTCCGATCCTCCACGACGACCAGGGCCGGATGTTCGGCCCGTTCGACCTGGCGGTGATCGCCGACGGCTCGGCCTCGCCGCTGCGCGCGAGCCTTCGCCCCCGGGCCCGCGCGCCGGTCTATCCCTGGGGCGCGGTCTGGACCCATCTGCCCGACCCTGGCGACCGGTTCGGCGGGGCCCTGCGCCAGGTCTATCACCGGGCCGAGGTGATGGTCGGCGCCCTGCCGGTCGGCCACGACCCGGACGGCCTGTCACCCACCGGCCTGGCCATGTTCTGGTCCGTGCCGGTCGCGGGGCTGGACGACTTCCTGGCCGGCGATTTCGCCGCCTGGCGCGAGCAGCGGCTGAAGCCGCTCTGGCCGGACCTGGCCGCCCTGCTCGACGAACGTCGGGACTGGGCGGGCTTCTCCCAGGCGCTCTATCGCGACGTCTCGGTCGGCCGCTGGAACCAGGGCGCGTGCACCCTGCTGGGCGACGCGGCCCACGGCACCAGCCCGCAGCTGGGGCAGGGCGCGAACCTAGCCCTGATGGACGCCGTTGAGCTGGCCGAACGGCTGGGGCGCGACCGCCGGCCGGTCGCCGTGTCGATCCGGGCCTGGCAGGCCGACCGCCGCCGCCACACCGGCCTCTACCAGGTGGCGTCCAAGGCCCTGACGCCGCTGTTTCAGTCGCATGGCGGATTCTGGCCGGCGGTGCGCGACCGGCTGTTCACGCCGATGTCGGGTTTGCCGGGCGTTCGGCACGTGGCGGCGCGGCTGCTGACCGGAACCCTGCGCCTGGGACGGTTCCCAGGCGTTACGAAACCATGACCCCGCCAGGACCCGCCTCGAACGCGACCGACGTCTTCTCCCCCGCCAAGCGCTCGGCCGTGATGGCGCGGGTCAGAAGCAAGGACACCAAGCCCGAGCTGCTGCTGCGCCGGCTGCTGACCGGCTTGGGCGCGCGCTACCGCCTGCACCGCAAGGACCTGCCCGGCTCGCCCGACGTGGCCATGCCGGGCCGGCGGCTGGCGATCTTCGTCCACGGCTGCTTCTGGCACGGCCACGACTGCGCCCGCGGGTCGCGCGCGCCCAAGGCCAACCGCGACTACTGGCTGGCGAAGGTGGCGCGGAACAGGGCGCGCGACGCCCGCAACCGCGCCGACCTCGCCGCCGCCGGCTGGCGGGTGGAAACGGTTTGGGAGTGCGAGATGAAGGACCAGGCGGCGTTGAAGGAGCGGTTGGCCGGATTGCTCAACGAAACGTCCTCCTTGCCCCCACCTGACCGCTGCGCGGTCTGTCCGCCCCCATAGGGGGCGGAGCCGGATGCGCGAGGCTCTTCCCCTTCCGGGGGAAGACGGCCGCGAAGCGGTCCGTAGAGGGCAAGTCTCCCCGCCTAAGCCGCCGCCCTAGACGCGCTGACCGGCAGCAGCTCGCTCAGGGCCGCGTGCAGCTGGCTGGGATCGATCGGCTTGGCGACGTGGGCGTTCATGCCGGCCGCGTGACAGGCCTCCCGGTCCTTGGCGGTGGCCGAGGCGGTGACGGCGATCACCGGAATGTGGCGATTGGGCCCCTCGGCCGCGCGCAGCTCGCGGGTGGCGTCGCGGCCGTCCATGCCCGGCATGTAGACGTCCATCAGCATGACGTCGAACACCTCCGAATGCAGCAGCTCCAGGGCCCGCTCGCCGGACTCGGCCAGGGTGGGCTGGATGCCGAACGACTGCAGCACCAGCTCCAAGGCCCGGCGGTTGACCACGTGGTCGTCGACCACCAGCACTCGGGCGCCATCGATGACGGCGCCGCCGGTCCGGGTGTCCGGGGCTTGAGCGGCCTCAAGCCGGACCTCAAGCCGGAAGCGCGAGCCCTTGCCGGGTTTGCTGGTCACGGTCAGGTCGCCGCCCATCAATCGGGCCAGTTCCCGGCTGATCACCAGGCCCAGGCCCGAGCCGCCGTGTTCGCGCGCCACATTGGCGGCCAACTGATCGAAGGGCGTGAACAGCCGCGCCATCTGCTCCTCGGTCAGGCCCTGGCCCGTGTCGGCGACCACGGCCTCGAACATCAGGCCGTCGCCCGCCTCGCGCGCCGCCAGCCGCACGGTGACCGCGCCCTGTCCGGTGAACTTGATGGCGTTGGACAGCAGGTTGTTGAGGACCTGGCGCAGCCGCAGGGAATCGCCGGCCACCCAGCGTGGCAGGTTGGCCGCGCCCTCGACCCGCAGGCGCAGGCCCTTCTTCTGGGCGTCGGGACGCCACAGGCGCAGGGTGTCGGCCATGGCCTGGCGCAGGTCGAACGGCGCCTGCTCGACCGCCATCCGCCCGGCGTCCAGGCGCGACAGGTCCAGCAGGTCGTTGAGCAGGGTGCGCATCATCGCGCCGGCGTCGCCGATCAGCTGGGCGTGGGTCTTGGAGGCGGCGTCGGGCAGGTCGCTGTGCAGGCGGGCCGCTCCGGCCAGGATGGCGCTGATCGGCGTGCGCAGCTCGTGACTGATCATGGCCACGAAGGCCGACTTGGCGGCGACGGCCTCCTCGGCCTCGTGGCGCCGCCGCTCGGCCTCCTCCTTGGCGGCGGCTTCGGCATTCAGGGCCCGTTCCAGGGTGCGGGCCGCGACGAACACCGACAGGATCAGCAGCAACACCCCGAACCACAAGGCGCTGGCCAGGGCCGAGGCCGGATTGGCCCATCGGGCCACGAACGGCGCGATCAGCAGGTAGGCCACGTGCGGGGCGGCCGCCGAGATCGTCGCCGACCTCAGGCTGGAATTGACCACGATGACGTTCAGCAAGGCTCCGGCCAGCAGCAGGCCGCCCAGGGTCGGGGCGAAGCGGATGCTCGAGGCGAACAGCGGAATCGACAGGAAGCCGAATATGGTCGAGGTGATCGCCGGCATGGCCGCCACGGCCAGTCGCAGCGCCCGGCCGGGGCGAGGCTGGCGCAGCATCTGGCGGATCAGCACCAGCTCGACCAGCTGGGCCGCCGCATAGGTCCCGACCCACAGCCAGGTCCAGCGGGCGTTCATGAAGACGTGCAGGATCAGGGCGATCATCACCGTGGCGGCGACACGCAGATAGAGGTTGCCGCGCCGCGCGAGCGCCGCCCTCATCTCCCCCGACCGATGCCGTTCGTCGCCCACTCAGCCCCCCGTCGCGCGCGGCCCCCGCCACGCGCCTAGAGCCCATAGCATGAAACATCGTCGCTAAAAGGGGATGAAAAACCCCGGTTCGTTCACGTCTTTTCCGGCCGGAAGGGGACGAAATCTCTCCCCATTCTCCTCACGGCGGCATTTCCGACGCGCGACGTGCGGTCAAGCTGGGATTTTCAATCAAATCTTGCTTTGCTATGTCGAAATTAGGGGGACGGGCGGACGTCCCAGCGCGCGCTCCAGCGACAACGGGTCGCAACCGGCGACGTCGATCAGCTTCAGCCGCGCTCCCGCGCCGGACGCCAGGGTCACGGACGACCGGGACACGCCCAGAGTCTTGGCCAGGAAAGCGATCAGGGCCGCGTTTGCCGCGCCCTCGACCGGCGGGGCCGAGACCCGCACCTTCAGATAGGGCCGGCCGTCGCCGTCGACCGCCCAGCCGTCGACCGCCTCGCGTCCTCCGCGCGAGGTGAGGCGGATGGCCAGGCGCAGGCCTGAAGACATCGCGGCTAGTAGTAGCCGCCGCCGACCAGGCCGATCAGCGTCCGGTGAAGGGCCGGAAGCAGGATGCTCTGCACGCCGGTGATGATCAGCAGCACGATGATCGGGCTAATGTCGACGCCGCCTAGCGGCGGGATGATCCGCTGGAATGGGCGCAGGATCGGACCGGTCACCCGGTCGAGGAAGGTGCTGATCTGATAGACCGCGCGATTGCGCAGGTTGATGATGTCGAAAGCCACTAGCCAGCTCAGCACCGCCGAGATGATGATCGCCCACCACAGCAGGCTCAGCAGCGCGCCGGCGATGAAGAAGACGAAGTTGAGGATGGCGACCATGAGCTTCCCGTCCAGTGACACCGCTTCTTGCCGCGCTGCGACGGCCCTGGCAAGCGAACCCCGCCGACAGACCCAACCCGACGCTTGACGAGGCCGCCGGCCCAACGTATCTCCGCGCTTCCTTGGGGCCGTAGCTCAGATGGTAGAGCGCCTCGTTCGCAATGAGGAGGTCAGGGGTTCGATTCCCCTCGGCTCCACCAAGGACCCAGTTAACTATCAGATTTAATTCAATAAAACACCCTCGGGAATGATGATTCCGGTCAACTCGGTGACCGGGGCTTCGGCCGCAGGGATGTTGCAAGGTGGCGCGTATAATTGTTCCCGGGTCGCTCCATTGGAGTCCGAAGATCGGCAGAGAGACGCCGGTGATCCGCCCGGCCGTTTCGCCGGTCATTCGCGCCGCCGGCTTCAGGGGATTCTTCATCACGCGCTCCAAGCTCGGCGGCCGACTACGGGCTGGTTGTGGTCATTCGGCGGGAAGCGTGATCGAGGCAGCGATCGCCGCGCCGATGGGATCGGACCGACGCTCGAGGAAGTAGCGCACATCCTTGTCCCGGCTGTCGTCGAACGCCTGACCTACTTTGCAGGTCAACAACAGGTCGGCCGCCCAGATCTCCACCCACCTCAAGCTGATTGAAGGCAACCCCAGCAAGCGTCCGCTGAACGCTGACGTGATGGTCCAGCCCCTCGGATCCGCGCCGGCGACGCCGTTGCCGACAACCAAAAGCGGGCCTTTCCAAGGTCCCAGAAGTCAAAAATTGGCAGTTCCGGTGAAAGCCGTATCGGCGCGGCCCTGAAGCGACGCCTCCTAGGCCAGGATTTGCAAGCCGTGCTTCTGAACGATCGCCAGCAGCTTGAGCGCAACGCCGCTGGGCTTTTTGGCACCGGCTTCCCACTTTTCCACGGTGCTCTCGCTGGTGTTTAGATAGCGGGCGAAGACTGGCTGACTGACATGGTTGCTCTCGCGGAGCTGCTTGATTTGCGCGGGCTCGATCATCGGCGGCACGGCGAGGCACGTCGCGTCGAAGTCGCGCATCGTGGCCTTGTCGATGGTGCCGGCCCGGTACATCCCGGCGACGTTGTCATGGATCGCCTCAAAGGCGTCGCTCTTAAACTTGCGCTTGGTCATGACAGATCTCCACAATCGCCTTGGCCTTTAGCTCCTTGTCGATCTCTACGTCGGTCTTTTCGGCGTAGAGATCGGCCAGCTGACGAAAGGCCTTCAATTCGTCGTCGTCGATATTCGCCCTGTCCTTCTTCGCGAACAGATAGGCGTAAACCCAATACCTTCGACCTTTGGCCAGGATGATGCTGCGGCTACGGTTCTTGTCGAGGCGCTTCTTGAACACCCCGCCACCCAGATCATCGGCCTGGCCAGCCATTGCCGCCGCAACCGCCGCGCAAAGCTCGCTGTCCTTGATCAGCGCTTTCTTGGCCGCCTTGGTGAACCAAGCCGTCTTGAAGGCCCGCGTGACTTCCTTGGCCTTGGTCATGAGAAATGTGTAGCACTTAGTGCTACCATATTCAATGGCGAGTACACGCGCATCATGATGCCGTCAGGGAGTCCACGCTGATCAGGCAGCGCATTGCGCCCTTGGACACCTTCCAACCCAGGGCTGGAGAGCATGCTGGCCCGAAAGCCACGGATGCTGGTCACCATCGCATTGGCCAACAAGATGGCGAGGATCGTCTGGGCGCTGATGGCGCACGGAGGAATCCACCCCTTGCTGAAGCTGGGAAGGTCCGTTGGTGGCGACGCCGGCGAATGTCCGAATGCTGGAGCGCTGCTCCCGGCGATGAACGACCCTGAGCGGACCAAATCTTAGAAGCTTGCGACGCAGGTGATTGCGGAGGACAGTCCCTCAAGCTTCACAACGAAACGCACCTCATGTACCGCCCGGCCGTCGCGCAGCGCATCGCTTTGCTGCACCCTGCAATCCTGACAATCGTCTGGATTTTGTTGAACTTGGTGCCACTGGCAGCGCTCGGCATGCCCCTGTTTCAAGGGATATTCACGGCGCTGTTTGCTGGCCTGATGTGTGGTTGGAGCTGGGCGATCTTCACAGTTTCCCTAGCGCGACGACCGGCACCTGAAATCCCCGAATGGACGCCTTGGATATTCCTAGCGCCGCCAGCAATCACGTTGGTCGCAGCGATCTTCGGTCTTCCCACCCGGAACAGCCCCGTGGCGCTTCTATTCTTCGCGACGTTGTTCTTCGCGCTGTGGCGTGCGGCGGCAGCACTCGAAAGGGCAGCCAAAGTTGGCACGCCTCCAACCGTTGGCCGGATCATAGGGACCATGATGCTCATGTTTTTCATGATCGCCGGTGTCTGGGTGCTTCGTCAGAAAGTCGTTCGAGTGTCCGGCTGATGTGCTCAGGTTGCATCCCGGTTTAGTGCCGGGCGACCAGCGCGATTGTCCGCTCCCCACCCTTCTCAGACGCTGGAAAAGTCCGCTTCTACGTTCAAAGCGGTCGGCTATCGGGTCACGCTCAGGCGCTATTTGGGTGGTGATTCTGGATAGATAGATGGATCGCGCATCAACTGATCGAGATTCACGAGCAGCGCGGACAAACTTTGGGGCTCCGCCCCTGGTGCGCTTCGGATCGGCTTCCGCCCAGCTTCGGCCGCGGTGCGGCCTGCAGCCGGGTTCCCGCGAAGCCCGCCGCTCCGCTTGCACCCCAGTCTCGCCGACGGGCATAGGGTGGACGGGCGATGGCCTTGCCGGTGAGGAGGATTTACTCGGACGCCATGTTGGTCGCTCGATTTTAATCGGGGCAAGTCCTTTCCGAGAGTTTTTCAAGGTTCGGATACGCCAGGGTGCGCCGTGGTTCGAAAATCTGTTGAACTACATTGTAGTAAAATTGCTCGAAGTGCAAGTAATGGTGCTCTAAATAGCGGCGGCGTATGCTTTAGGTAATTTCAACGACATCCGCCAAGCGGCTAACAGTTCCAATGTTCGATAACATCGGCACCGTTGTGAGGCTTTTGGCTAAATCGGCGAGGCGGGATGCGACGGATCCTATAGCGCTGATGGAACCCAGCAATTTCCTGCGCAGTAAATTTTGACATTTCCCCGAATATGGAACAAATGCCATATTTACTGCGCAGGAAATTCCTCAAGAATGTTGTACGAGCAGGCTCTGGTCGAACAGTTGAACAGTGCGCTCGCCGAAATTCCCGGCGCCGTGCTCGATCCAGACGTCGCGATCCTTCTTCAAGACGGCGGCGCTGACGCCGTGATCGACGTCGCGATCAATGGGCGATCGCTGCGCCTGTTCGTTCAAGTCAAGCGTTCGGCCTTTCCACGCGACGTGCGCGAGTCGATCTGGCAATTGCGCGACCATCTGCGTGAGATGCCCGGTATTGATGGCCAACGCGTGCCGATGGTGGCGTCCGAGACCGTTTCGCCTGGCGCTCGAAAGCATCTGCAGGACGCCCGCGTCGGATATTTCGACGAGAGCGGCAGCCTCTATATCCCTGCCGACGGCGTTTACGTCTTGATCGATCGCCCAATGGCCAAGCGCCAGAAGCGGTCGATCAACGCCGTTTTCACTGGTCGTCGCGCCCAGGTCCTGCACGCCGCCTGGGTGTGCCGGAAGGAATGGTTCGGCGTTCAGGACGTTGCCGAGCGCGCTCAGGTCTCGCCGGCGACAGCCTCCCAGACCTTGACCGAACTAGAGCGCCGCGATTGGGTCGAGGTGCGCGGCAGCGGGCCAAGCAAGGAGCGCCGCCTGTCCGATCGCCGCGCGTTGTTGGACGCCTGGGCCCAACATCAGCGAACCAGTAAGCCGCCGGAAATGCGCACCTACTACGTCCCAGAAAGCGCGGTCGCGCCCGTCGTGCGGAAGCTGGACGCCGTCGCCACTCAGGTTGGGGCCGACTACGAAATCACCGGCGCGGTCGCCGGCCAGGCCCATGCGCCCTACATGTCGCATATTGGCCAGATCCAGTGTCGTATCGGTGCTGACCGTGCTGACGCGGTCCTGGCCCAGATGAATGCCCGCAGCGTCGTCGACGGATGGAATCTGGCGGTGATCAGGGCCGATTCACCGACCGATTTCGCGTTCCGGGAGCGCAATGAATTCGGCTGGATCGCCGACCCGCTTCAAACCTATCTCGACCTTCTGCAGGGCGGTGGGCGCTCATCGGAGTTCGCCGACCACCTTCGCGCCGAAAGACTTCCGACCCCATGACCAAGCCGCGCACCATCGAATTCTACGACGCCAGCGTAACGGCGGATTGCGAACGCATGTTGGTGACCCTGCTCAGTGGTCTGGGTCCGTGGAAGGAGTCGGTCTACCTCGTTGGCGGGCTGACCCCGCGATATCTTGTGCGGGCGCAGCCGCCGGAAGTTCGCGCCCATGCCGGCACTGCCGACGTCGATCTCGTCATCGACTTGGCGGTTCTGGCCAACACCGAGGCCTATCAAACGCTTGAAGCCAACCTGAAGGCCATGGGGTTTGAGCGCGCCGAGAATGACAAAGGCGCCAAGGTCAATTGGCGCTGGCGGATGTGGACGGAAGATGGGACCGCGGTCATTCTGGAATTTCTGTCCGACGATCCCAATCTCAGCGGCGGCCAAATGCAGGAGCTGCCGACCAAGGGAAACCTGTCGGCGGTACAGGTCCCCCACGCCTCGATCGTCAAGGATCTCCACGACAAGATCGTGATCGAGGCCGAGCGCCTGACGGACAAGGCCCTGACCAAGGAGACCATCGCCTACGCCAACATCGTCAGCTTCACGTGACTGAAGGCTTTTGCGCTCGAGCATCGCGGCCATCCAAAGGACGCACACGATCTCGTCTATTGCTTGGAACATTACACCGACAAGCCGGGGGCGGCTGAACGCATCGCCGAGGCTCTTGGCGGCAAGCATGCTGAGGTCGTGGACAAGGCGCTGACGATCCTGGTCAACCGGTTCACCCATGATGATCCAGACCAATCTTATCGGCGCGATGGGCCGACGGTGGCGGCGGCCTTCGAATACCCCAACCCGCACAGTGATCCGGAAATCCAGCAACTGAGGCTGCTCGCGCAACGAAACGCCGCCCGCGTGGTCACCGAACTGCTCACCTTGGTCGGCTACATCAAGCCTGCGGCCGACAGCGCGTCCGTCGTCGATAAATAGGCTGGCGA
The DNA here is from genome assembly GCF_001426985.1 of Caulobacter sp. Root1472. Classification (NCBI taxonomy): domain Bacteria; kingdom Pseudomonadati; phylum Pseudomonadota; class Alphaproteobacteria; order Caulobacterales; family Caulobacteraceae; genus Caulobacter; species Caulobacter sp. Root1472. Next base: position 121,055 of record NZ_LMFX01000050.1, read on the forward strand.
GGCTAGACGCTACGCTGGGGGAGCGGCCGAGAACGGTTGGCGGTCGCCGCTAGTTCAGGTTCGGTGATCTGCGGCAAGGTCAGCCAAGGGAGAGCAAGAGGGCGACGTCGGGATCCGCGACGGGTGCGAGGCGAGAGAGAGGCTCTCGGCGGCCCGTCCTGGAGGTTCGCGAACAGAGCGGGGAGCAGCAAGGCGGCTCCAGCGACGCTCGCAATACGGGCGAAGACAAGCAGGACAAACATGAGCCCCAAGATTATGATCGTGCCAAACAGCGCGATACGTAGGTCGATCTGAAAGCCAGCGATGATGGCGACGACTGCCGCGATCCCGCCAATGCCGACGGCGTATCGTACCGCTGGAACCGCGCTTACGGCGGATCTCAGGAAGGCTTGCGGCGATGCTGCAAAGAACTTCGGTCCATCCGCCACCACACGTCCCCAACGTTGCTTGTTGCGACGATACCCGTTCCCACCACAACCGCAAGGCGTTGGTCATGTCAGGTGCGCGCCTTGATGTCTCCTATCCTACGCGGCGATGATTCAGTCTTCTGCGGGATCTGAGCGGCGACCGGGAGCCTGCTCGGCCCAGCTGTCTGTTGTGGGGACAGGCGCCGCTCTCCCGGCGCCGGGATGCCCGATCATGCACCTGAGGAAGCGACCGGCGGGCGCGCTCGGTCCCGCCGCTGGCATATGTGCATCTTATTGCACATCGTGACGTGTGCATAATTCTGCACGTTGCGAGAAGTGAAAAATTATGCACACATCACGATGTGAAAAATCATGCACATAGGTCTGAATCGTGCTGATCAATACGCCTCATGATCTCGGCTCCGCGATCCGCGAACGCCGTAAGGCTCTCGGTTTGGATCAGGTCGAACTTGCCGCCCAGGTGGGCGCGAGTCGACGTTGGCTAATCCAAGTCGAGAATGGTAGCTCCGGAGCCTCGCTCAGACTGCTCCTTCGCACCTTGAATGCTCTTGGCATGCGGCTTTCAGTTGGAGCCGAGAGCTTAACCCAGCAATCGTCCGAGCAGCCCTTGTCCACACCGGACCTGGACGCTGTAATTGCGCGCGCCCGGCGAATGGCGCCCCCAAAATGAGCCATCTGGTCATCCTGATGAATGGGATCGAAGCGGGGCGTCTGGACTACGAAAAAGGGCGCCTATCCTTAACCTACGCACCGCAATGGCGTGAGCGACCGGGGGCTACCCCGGTCTCACTCTCCATGCCCCTCACCGGCGCGAGCTACTCGGGCGCCGCAGTCGGTGCCTTCGTCTGGGGGCTGCTACCCGACAACGAACAAGTTATCCAAGAGTGGGCGCGGCGCTTTCAGGTAAGTGCGCGGCAGCCCTTCGGACTGATCGGCGCTGTGGGTGAAGACTGCGCGGGCGCCGTCCAGTTCGTCGCGCCGGCTCGCCTCGCCGCCGTGCTCGATGGTGAGGCAGATGGAGTGGATTGGCTGACTGAGAGACAAGTCGGCGAGCGTCTTGCCGGTTTGCGAACTAACCGTGGTGCGTGGCGGCGGGCGGGTGACGGCGGTCAGTTCAGCCTCGCGGGAGCCCAGCCCAAGATAGCGCTCATTCAGCAGAACGGCCAATGGGGCATACCACGCGGAAGAATTCCGACGACCCATATCCTGAAACCGCCATCCGCTGACCTCGAGGCACAGGCCGAGAATGAGCACTTTTGCCTATCCGTTTTGGGGCGACTTGGCCTTCCTGTCGCCCAGTCGTCCGTCCAAACATTCGAAGGCGAGGTCGCCATCGTCGTGGAGCGATACGACCGGCTTGCCACGGCCACCGGAGTCGCTCGCATCCATCAAGAGGACTTCTGCCAAGCCCTCGGCGTGCTGCCGGATCGGAAATACCAAAACGAAGGTGGCCCCGGCCTGCGGGACATTCTTGACTTGCTTCGCGTGGTATCTTCCGCGCCGAAAGAGGATATCGAGAGCTTCGTAGACGCAGCCATCTTCAATTGGATGATCGGCGGCTCTGACGCCCACGCCAAGAACTTCTCGCTACTGCACGCAGGCGGTGGGCGGGCGCGACTGGCGCCCATCTACGACGTGGCGAGCATCCTGCCCTATGCGCCTCAGGTGCAGTTTCAAGACGTAAAACTCGCCATGAAAATCGGCGGCGAATATCGTCTGGGTGAGATTGGCCTGCGTCGCTGGGCCGGTTTCGCCAAGGAGAACCGCATCGACTTCGAGCAAGTGCGCGACCGCATCGGCCTGATGGCGGACAAACTCCCCGACTTGGCGGCGGCGGCTCGCGACGAGATCGCCGAGGCGGGCGGCGCTCACCCCCTAAACGACAAACTGACCGACGTGTTCACGGAACGGTCAAAGTGGGTAAAGAGTCAGTTGGATAAGGCGGCTGCCGCTGGCTGAGCGACAACAGCCCGTTGTCCATTCAGACCAAGGGGTTCTTTCAGGTGAGAGATGTCCAAACCCAGGTAGGTCACCTTTGATGGCGCCCAATAGCGTCGCCAGTCGGTGGCCACGGCCAGGCCCGCAGCATCATAGGCCTTCAACAGCCTGCCAAAGCGTTCCCGAACATGCCCTGAACGGGGAAAGTGTTACATCCGCGCCTCTCAACCGTAACATCGCACTCGGAATTTCCGTGTATTTTCAAAGGCCGTTCGAGCTTTCCCCTCGGCTCCACTAAGGGCCTTTCCGACATTTCCCGACCACCTTTCGCGGCAAGCGGGCCGGATCGCGCCTGACTTCCCGCGCGGGCCTGGACAAGGTCCCGGCGGCGCCCGACGGTCCTATCCGTGGATCGGGAGGGCGCGTCTTGCGGATCGGAAACCTGTTGCTGCTGTCGACGGCCTGCGCGGCGCTGTCGGCGCCCGCCCTGGCCGCCGGGCCCGCCGCCGACCTAGCCCGGCAGCGCGCCATCGCGGCCCGGGTGCAGATCACGCGCGACGACTGGGGAATCGCCCATGTGCACGGCAAGAGCGACGCCGACGCGGTGTTCGGCATGGTCTACGCCCAGGCCGAGGACGACTTCCCGCGCATCGAGGCCAACTACCTGACCGCCCTGGGCCGCACGGCGGAGGCTGAGGGCGAGGCGGCGGTCTGGCAGGACCTGCGGATGAGGCTGTTTGTCGATCCCGCCGACCTTCAGGCCCGCTACGCGGCGAGCCCCGCCTGGCTGAAGGCCTTGATGGACGCCTGGGCCGGCGGACTGAACTTCTACCTGGCGACCCATCCGGCGGTGAAGCCGAAGGTCATCACCCGGTTCGAGCCCTGGATGGCGCTGAGCTTCACCGAGGGCAGCATCGGCGGCGACGTCGAGCGGATCTCGCTGGGCGAGCTGGAGGCCTTCTACGGCAAGCCCCAGCTCCAGGCTTCGGCCGAGGTCAGGGCCCGCGAGCTGGCCCAGGCGGTGGAATTTTCCGAGCCCACTGGCTCCAACGGCTTCGCCATCGCCCCGTCCAACACCCGGGACGGCCACGCCCTGCTGCTGATCAATCCGCACACCTCGTTCTTCTTCCGCTCCGAGCTGCAGATGACCAGCGACGCCGGGCTGAACGCCTATGGCGCGGCGACCTGGGGGCAGTTCTTCATCTACCAGGGCTTCAACGCCCATGCCGGCTGGATGCATACCTCCAGCACGGTCGATGTGGTGGACGAGTTCGCCGAGACGATCGTCCGCAAGGAGGGCAAGCTGGTCTACCGGTACGGCGCCGAGGACCGGCCGGTGGCGACGTCGGCCGTCGAGGTCGCCTACAAGGTCGCCGACGGCGCCCTGGCTCGCCGGACCTTCACCGTTTATCGCACCCATCACGGCCCGATCGTCCGGGCGGCGGACGGCCAAGGGGGCGGCAAGTGGATCGCCTTTGCGATGATGTACCGGCCGGTCGAGGCCCTTGAGCAGTCGTTCCTGCGCACCAAGGCGACCGACTACCAAAGCTTCCTGAAGGTGGCCGAGCTGAAGGCCAATTCCTCGAACAACACCCTGTTCGCCGACGCCAAGGGCGAGGTGGCCTATCTTCACCCGCAGTTCATCCCGCGCCGTGACGACCGCTTCGACTATACGCGCCCGGTCGACGGGACGGACCCGGCTGCGAACTGGAAGGGCCTGCACGCCCTGTCCGAGGCGCCGCACCTGAAGAACCCGCCCAACGGCTGGCTGATGAACACCAACAACTGGCCCTATTCGGCGGCCGGTCCCTACAGCCCGAGACAGGCCGACTATCCGCGCTACATGGATAGTGTCGGCGAGACGCCGCGCGGGGTCCACGCCACGCGGGTGCTGAGCGCACGCAAGGACTTCACCCTGCCGACCCTGATCCAGGCGGCCTACGATCCCTACCTGACCGCCTTCGCCGAACTGATCCCGACCCTGTCCAAGGCCTATGATCAGACGCCTGACGGCGACCCGGTCAAGGGCCGGCTGGGCGACCAGATGGCGGCGCTGAGGGGGTGGGACCTGAAGTGGTCGGAGGGCTCGACCGAGACCTCGCTGGCTGTGTTCTGGGGTGAGGCCCTGTGGGCCAAGTCGGCGGCGGCGGCCAAGGCGCAGGGCGTGTCGGTCTACAAGTACATGGCCGAGCGCACCACGCCGGCCCAGAAGCTGGCGGCTCTGGCCGAGGCCTCGGACCGGCTGGCGGCCGACTTCGGCGACTGGCGCACGCCGTGGGGCCGGATCAACCGCTTCCAGCGCAACGACGGCGCCATCGTCCAGACCTTCGACGACGCCAAGCCCTCGATCGCCGTGCCCTTCACCTCGGGCCAGTGGGGTTCGCTGGCCTCGTTCGGGGCCAAGCGCTATCCGGGCACGAAGAACTACTACGGGACCAGCGGCAACAGCTTCGTAGCCGTGGTCGAGTTCGGTCCGAGGGTGAAGGCCCTGGCCGTGTCGGCCGGCGGCGAGAGCGGCGACCCGGGCTCCAGGCACTTCGCCGACCAGGTCCAGCGCTATGGGCAGGGCGACCTGCGGACGGTCTATTTCTATCCGGACCAACTGGCCGGCCATGTAGAGCGGACCTATCGGCCAGGCGAGACCAAGTGACCGGCGAGGCTTTGAGGCCGGCCGAGGCGATCCGACGCGGGTTTAGGCGTCAGGCCCCGGTGGCGTCCACGACGATGGCGACGGTCTTGCCGCGGGACCGCGGCTCCATCCGGCCGCGATGGCCGAGGTGATGGCCTTGGCCACCAGCGCGGTTGCGATCTGCGCGGGCTTCAGCAGCGGCGCGCCGTAGCGGGGGTGCGGGCCCGGCGGAAACTCGACCACCGCCTCGCGCTGGCCTTCGGCGTGACGCACGGCGATGGCCATGCCGTGCAGCACCGGGGCGTCGCTGGACCAGCCGGGCTGGCGATGCAGCCGCCAGACGAAGGGCTCGCCGTCGACCTCGATCTCGAATTCAGGGCTTTGCTTGGTTCGCGCCATGCCAGGGTTTAGCCCGACCTGCGCGCCCAGGCCACCCTTGCTGTCGCCCTTCGGCCGTCGCCGCGAGCGCCATCGCACCCGAAAGCGCGCGCTTTTCGCCCCGCTTCGTCGGACGGGGACATCATCCGCCAACAAAAAAGCCCCGCCGTCGCCGGCGGGGCTTTGTCGTGTCGCCAACGCTGGGAGCCTTAAGCGTCGCGCTTGTCGCGCTTGGCCAGAACGCGCAGGCGCAGGGCGTTGAGCTTGATGAAGCCGCCAGCGTCGCGGTGGTCGTAGGCGACCTTGCCCTCCTCGAAGGTGACCAGGTCCTGGTCGTAGAGGCTGTAGGGGCTGGTGCGGCCGATGACGGCGACGTTGCCCTTGTAGAGCTTGACCCGCACCTGGCCGGTGACCTTCTGCTGGCTGTAGTCGATGGCGGCCTGCAGCATCTCGCGCTCGGGGGCGAACCAGAAGCCGTTGTAAACGAGCGACGCATATTTCGGCATCAGCTCGTCCTTCAGGTGCATGGCGCCGCGGTCGAGCGTGATCGACTCGATGCCGCGGTGGGCGGCCAGCAGGATCGTGCCGCCCGGGGTCTCGTAGACGCCGCGCGACTTCATGCCGACGAAGCGGTTCTCGACCAGGTCCAGGCGGCCAATGCCGTTGTCGCGGCCCAGCTCATTGAGCTTGGTCAGCAGCGTGGCCGGGCTCATCGCCACGCCGTCGATGGCGACCGGGTCGCCCTTCTCGAAGTCGATGGTGATGATCGTCGGCTTGTCCGGCGCGTCTTCCGGCGCGATCGTGCGCATGTGGACGAACTCGGGGGCCTCGACGGCCGGGTCCTCGAGGACCTTTCCCTCGGACGAGCTGTGCAGCAGGTTGGCGTCGACGCTGAACGGCGCCTCGCCGCGCTTATCCTTGGCGATCTGGATCTGATGCTTCTCGGCGAAGTCCAGCAGCGCCTCGCGGGACTTGAAGTCCCACTCGCGCCAGGGCGCGATCACATGGATGTCAGGCTCCAGGCCGTAATAGCCCAGCTCGAAGCGGACCTGGTCATTGCCCTTGCCGGTCGCGCCGTGGCTGACGGCGTCGGCGCCGGTCTTGCGGGCGATCTCGATCTGCTTCTTGGCGATCAGCGGGCGGGCGATCGAGGTGCCCAGCAGGTACTGGCCCTCATAGACCGTATTGGCCCGGAACATCGGGAACACGAAGTCGCGGACGAACTCCTCGCGTACGTCCTCGATGAAGATGTTCTCCGGCTTGACCCCGGCCGCCAGGGCCTTGGCGCGCGCCGGCTCGATCTCCTCGCCCTGGCCAAGGTCGGCGGTGAAGGTCACGACCTCGGCGCCGTATTCGGTCTGCAGCCACTTGAGAATGATCGAGGTGTCGAGGCCGCCCGAATAGGCGAGCACGACCTTCTTCACGGGCTTGCCAGCCATGAGGGGGTCCTTCCGAGAAACACAAAGTCGCAGCGTGTTTCTCCGCCGGAGAAACACAAGGTCGCGGGGCGTTTAGCGCGGTTTCGCGACGATTGAAACGTGGGTGTTGGCCCCAGCCGGGACGGATCGTCCTAAATCGCTTCCCCGCCTAAACGTCGCCGTCGTCGCCCAGGGTCTCCATGACCTTGCGCAGATGCACCAGCTGGCTCAGCGCCAGGGCGGCGGCCAGGATCGCGCGCACGCACAGAACGATCACCGCGCCGAGGCCCTCGACCGTGAAGGTCAGCTGGGTCAGAGTGAAGGACAGCAGGATGACGGTCGCTAGGGCTGGGATGGCCAGCAAGCCGACAGCCTTGGACACGCGCCAGGTCGGCTTGCCGTCGGGGCCCCACTGCATCGGAATTCGCTTGCCGTCCCCAATCCGCTTCCAGGCGGACTGGGCGGTGGAGGCGATGATCGCCAGGGCGGCGATCGACAGGCCGTCGCCGAGGATGCGCAGCGCCGCTTCCATGGCCTAGACCGTCACCTGGGCGCCCAGTTCGACCACGCGGCCGGGCGGGATCTTGAAGAAGTCGGTCGGGTTGGTGGCGTTCTTCATTAAGAAGATGAAGATCCGGTCCTGCCACAGCGGCATGCCGCTGTTGGCCGACGGTACGATCGAACGGCGGCCCAGGAAGAAGCTGGTGGCCATGATGTCGAACTTCAGGCCCTGCTGCTTGCGCAGGATGGCCAGGGCCTTGGGCACGTTCGGGCTTTCCATGAAGCCGTAATAGATCTCGACCTTCTTGAAGTCGGCGTTGATGGCCTGGGTGCGGACGCGGTCCTCGTCGGCGACGCGCGGCGTCTCGGCCGTGCGGACGGTCAGGATCACGTTGCGCTCGTGCAGCACCTTGTTGTGTTTGAGGTTGTGCATCAGAGCGACCGGGGTCATGTCCGGGTCGGAGGTCAGAAAGATCGCCGTGCCGGGCGCGCGGTGCGGGGCGCGGGCTCGCAGGATCTCCATCAGGTCGACCAGCGGCACGCTGTCGCGGCGGGTCTTGTCGGTCAGGATCTGAGCGCCGCGCGTCCAGGTCCACATGACCAGCACCAGCACAGCCCCGAAGGCCAGGGGCAGCCAGGCGCCGTCCGGAATCTTCAGCATGTTGGAGGCGATGAACACCATGTCGATCATCGCCAGCGGGATCAGCAGCGCGGCGGTCTGCCAGAGGCTCCACTTCCACACCAGGCGCAGCACCACATAGGCCAGCAAGGTGTCGACGAACATCGCGCCGGTCACGGCGATGCCATAGGCCGAAGCCAGCTTGTGGGAGCTCTGGAACATCACCAGCAGGATCAGCACGCCCACCAGCAGGAAGGTGTTGACCGCCGGCACGTAGATCTGGCCGGCCTGGGTCTCGGAGGTGCGCTTGATGTCCAGGCGCGGCAGCAGGCCAAGCTGCACCGCTTGCTGGGTCATCGAGAAGGCGCCGGTGATCACCGCCTGGCTGGCGATGACCGTGGCCGCGGTGGCCATCAGCAGCACCGGCCAGTAGGCGAAGGTCGGGACCATGTCCCAGAACGGATTGTGCCGCGAGGCCGGATGGTCGAGCACCAGCGAGCCCTGGCCCAGATAGTTCAGGGCCAGGCAAGGGAAGGCCAGGTACAGCCAGGCCGCGCGGATCGGGCTTTTGCCGAAGTGGCCCATGTCGGCGTACAGGGCTTCGGCCCCGGTCACGGCCAGGAACACGCTGCCCAGGATGACGAAGCCCAGGAAGCCGTTTTCGAGCAGGAAGCGCAGGCCGTACCAGGGATTGACGGCGCGCAGGATCGACAGGTCGTCGACCAGGTGGAACAGGCCGAGAGCGCCCAGGATCAGGAACCAGGCCGCCATCACCGGGCCGAACAGGGCGGCCATGCGATGGGTGCCCTTGGCCTGGACCAGGAACAGCGCCACCAGGATCCCCGCCGAGATCGGCAGGATATAGGGCGTCAGGGCGTGGCCGACGTGCGGCGCGTCCTTCATGCCCTCGACCGCCGACAACACCGAGATGGCGGGGGTGATGATGCCGTCGCCGTAGAACAGCGCCGCGCCGATCACGCCCAGGAAGAACACCGCGGTCGAGCGCTTGTTGCCGACCTTGCCCAGCGCCTTCTGGGCCAGGGCCATCAGGGCCAGGGTGCCGCCCTCGCCCTTGTTGTCGGCCCGCATGAAGAAGATCACGTACTTGATCGTGACGAACAGCGTCAGGGTCCACAGCACCAGCGACACCACGCCCAGCACGGCGTGCTCGGTCGCGGTGGTGCTGCGCGAATGGGCCAGGGCCTCGCGCATGGCGTAGAGCGGGCTGGTCCCGATGTCGCCGAACACCACGCCCACGGCGCCGAGCGCGAGCGCGAGGAAACCGTGCCCTTTCGGGTCGTGGCCGGCTTGCGGAGGGACATCACACGGGGCGGCGCTGTCGGGAGCAGGGGCGCCAGAGGCTTCGGAAGCCATTCAATCCCTCCGGGGTCGCCCTCGCAAAACGCGGTGCGGAGCCCCATATCGATCAAGCGGGGCGCGATACACCCAATCCTGCTCGGGTTCAATCGTGACCTGACGCCGGACGACGACGATAGTTTTTGGTTGAACGCACGAGCGACGCCCTTAGGGTCCTGTCATAGAAAAATGTCCGACAGTCAGAAATTCCCCGTCGCCGCGCACGCCCTGGCCTATCTGGCGCACAAGAATGCGTTCTCGGCGGACCGCGCCGTGGCCAGCGCCGAGCTGGCCGCCTCGGTCCCGACCAACCCGGTCGTGGTGCGTCGCGTGACGGCCATGCTGGGCAAGGCGGGGCTGATCGGCGCGCGGGCCGGCGCCAACGGCGGGGCCTGGCTGCTGAAGGCCCCCGAGACCATCACCCTGGACGTCGTCCTGCGAGCCGTGAACGGTTGCGCCCACCTCGGCGTGGCCCCCAAGGGCGTCAAGGGCTGCCCGGTGGGGGAGAAGATTCCCGACGCCGTGCGCGGGGCGATGATCGCCGCCGACACGGCCGTCGCCGACCGCCTGTCGCAGATCTCGGTCGCCGACCTGCTGAACAGCGCGACGGTTGAGGCGGCGGCTTAGGGCGGATTCATCGCCGCTAAATCGGCTTGCAGAATAACTGCACCAACGTCGGTTGCTGATCCCCTGGAATATGCCGTGAGCGCCCATACGTAATTGGCACGGTTTCAGTTGCGAAGCCGCAACCCTTCAGGGCTCACGACAATGACCAAGGTCGCCATCGTTTATCACTCGGGCTACGGCCATACCGCCGTCCTGGCCGACAAGATCGCCGAGGGCGTCCGCGACGCCGGCCAGACACCCGTGGTGCTGAAGATTGACAACGCCGCCCAGGACTTCGCGCCGATCATCGAGCAGATCACCGCGGCCGACGCGGTGGTGTTCGGCGCCCCGACCTACATGGGCGACGTCTCGGGCGTGTTCAAAGTGTTCGCCGACGCCACGGCCGGGGCGTTCTTCACCGGCGCCTGGAAGGACAAGCTGGCCGCGGGCTTCACCAACTCGCACAGCTTCGCCGGCGACAAGGGTCACGCCCTGGAAAGCCTGACCATCCTGGCCGCCCAGCACGGCATGAACTGGGTGAACCTGGGCCTGGCCCCTCCCGGGGTCACCGCCGCCGAGCGCGGCCCCGACACGATCAACCGCGTCGGCTCGTTCATCGGCCTGGCCGGCCAATCGGACAACGCCTCGCCCGAGATCAGCCCGCCGGCCGGCGACCGCGAGACCGCCCGCCTGTTCGGCGTGCGCATCGCCGAGGCCGCCGTGCGCTGGACGCGCGGCGCCCAGCCGGCGCTCAGCGAAGCGGCCTAGACGCGACAAGCCCCGTCCTTCCTGATCCCCCAGCCCGAAGGACGGGCTCCGCGGCGCTCCGGCGCCGCCGAGGGGGCGCTTGAGCCCGAGCGCCCCCTCCCTCTTTTTGGTCCGTCATGACGGGTGGGGCCATGGGCGCATGCTTGAACCAAATCAGCGGTCGTGCTTCGTCTGGTGACGTTAAGCCGCTGTTCTGGACACACGCCGCATGGCCCGCCGCCTCGCCCTGATCACCGGCGCCTCCGCCGGCATCGGGGCCGCCTTCGCCCGCATCTACGCCAGCCACGGCTATGACGTGGCCCTGACCGCGCGCCGGCTGGACCGGCTGGAGGCCCTGGCCGCCGAGATCCGCCTGCGGTTCGGGGTCGAGGCCTATCCGATCGCCGCCGACCTGGCCCAGCCCGACGCCGTCGACCAAGTGCTGGCCGCCATCGAGGCCGAAGGCCGGGTGGTCGACGCCCTGGTCAACAACGCCGGCTACGGCCTGCCCGGCGCCTACGCCCAGACCCAGTGGACCGACCAGGCGGCCTTCCTGCAGGTGCTGCTGGTCTCGGTCTGCGGCCTGACCCACAAGGTGCTGCCGGGCATGGTCGAGCGCGGCTTCGGCCGGATCGTCAACGTCGCCTCCCTGGCGGGCCTCGCCCCCGGCGCGGCCGGCCACACCCTCTATGCGGCGACCAAGAGCTTTCTGGTGAAGTTCTCCCAGAGCCTGCACCTGGAGACGCAAGCCAGCGGCGTCCACGTCAGCGCCCTGTGCCCGGGCTTCACCTATTCGGAATTTCACGACGTCAACGGCACCCGCGCCCACGTCAGCCAGAGCTTGCCCGCCTGGCTGTGGCTGGGCGCCGACGAGGTGGCCGCCGCCGGCTACGAGGCCGTCGAGGCCAATCGCGCGATCTGCGTGCCCGGCGCGCCCAACAAGGCCATCGCCGCGCTGGCCAAGCTGGTCCCCGACGACTGGGCCCTGGCCCTGATGGCCAGCCAGGGTTCGCGGTTTCGGAAGATCTAGATCGGGCTACCTGTGATCCGCGTACGGCGCCTTGGCGTCCTGACGCACCAGGCCCCGCGTCGCGTCGCCCACCCCGATCAGCACGAACTGCACCGCCAGGGCGCAGAGGATCAGGCCCAGCACCCGCACCACGATGCTCATGCCGATCCGGCCCAGCACCCGGCTGATGATCGGCGAGGCCCAGAAGGTGGCCACCAGCACCACCGCGACGGCCGCGATCACCCCGCAGCCGATGGCCACGCCGGCCAGGCCAAAACCCTTGGCTTCGCTGGCGTAGATGATCACCGTCGAGATCGCGCCCGGCCCGATCAGCAACGGCATGGCGAACGGCACGATCAGCCGCTCGAACCGCTGCTTGGCGTAGACCCGCGCCGACTGACCCTCCACGCCCTCGGCCGCGTCGGCGAACATGGTGGTGAAGTCGTCGCGCACCATGTCCAGGCCCAGGATGAACAGGATGATGCCCCCGGCGATGCGGAAGGCCGGCATCGAGATGCCAAAGAACTCCAGCAGCGACACGCCGGTGAAGTAGAAGAAGATCAGGAAGGCGGCGACAAACAGGCCGATATAGACCGCCACCATCCGTCGGCCGGCGGCGGCCGCGCCTAGGGTGGCGGCGGCGAACAGCGGCACGTTGCCGATCGGGTCGATCAGGGCGAACAGGGCGACGAAGAAGTTGACGGCGAGCTCGGCCTGGCTCATTCGGGGTGCTTAGCTTTCAATTCGCGCGGATCCGCACCCTACTTAGGGGGATGCGACCCTGCGCGCCACACCCCGGGAAACGCCCATGACCCCCAAACTCCTGGCCGATCCGCGCCTGATCCTGCCGCTCGACCTGCCCAGCGTCGCCGAGGCCCGAGCGATGGTCGACACGCTGGGCGATGCGGTGTCGTTCTACAAGATCGGGCTGGAGCTGCTGGCCACCGACGGCATGGCTCTGGCCCGCGACCTGAAGGGCGAGGGCAAGTCGATCTTCCTGGACTGGAAGCTGCACGACATTGGCGCGACCGTCGAGCGCTCGGCTCGGGTGCTGGCGGGGGCCGGCTGCGACCTGCTGACCGTCCACGCCGAGCCGCAGGTGATGCAGGCCGCCGTCAAGGCCAAGGGCGGCTCGGACCTGAAGATCCTGGCCGTCACCGTGCTGACCAGCCTGAATGACGCCGACCTGATCGAACTTGGTTATGCTTTTTCCGCCCGCGACCTGGTCGCCCGGCGCATCCGCCAGGCGGTGGACTGCGGCGTCGACGGCATCGTCTCGTCGCCGCACGAGGCCGCCCTGGCCCGCGAGATCGCCGGCCCCGACTTCCTGGTGGTGACCCCGGGTGTGCGCCCCTTCTGGTCGGCCAAGAACGACCAGGCTCGCGCCGCCACCCCGGCCGAAGCCCTGAAGGCCGGCGCCAGCCACTTGGTCTGCGGCCGTCCGATCACGGCGGCCAACGACCCGCGTGAGGCGGCGCTGAAGGTGGTGGCCGAGATGGCCGGCGCCTGAGGCCGCGTTCGCCGCACGATCGTCCATCCCGAGCGGCGCGACAAAACGGCGCGCCGCCGCCGTCGCCAGAGCAAGCAATGAGGGCGCTCGCCGGCCTCGGCTGACGGCGATTCACGACTCCCGAACACCGGCGACTCTTTGATCCCTCTGCTGCGTTTTTGATCTTCGTTCGTCATGGGCGCGCTTAGGATAGCTATCTATACTATTCAGCGTTCAGAAGTTCCTTAGTATATCTGCGACATCACCGCAAACGACTGAATTATACCTCTGGTATGGGCGAAGTCGTGGTCGTACTTTCGGGTAGGTTGCAGAATTAACGCTCTGTTATACTGTCGTAACCGCAGATTAATCACAAAGTTCTACTTATCGTTCAGCGTGAAGCGCTTAGACCCTCCCTTGTTCGGAGGGGAACAATGTCCAAGTATATCACCGCCAAGGGGCTCGAGCTGACGCTCTCGGGCTCGACCAGCAACTGGGTGGCCAACAGCACGGCCAAGGAAACCCAACTCGGATCGAGCAAGAACGACGTGTTCCATGGCTCGGGCGGCGACACCCTGATCGGCGGCGCGGGCGACGACACCTACTACCTGTGGGACAACGCCTCGGTCGTGGTCGAGAAGGCCGGCGAAGGGATCGACACCGTCGACGCCCGGTTCTGGGGTCCGGTGACCCTGGCGGCCAACGTCGAGAACCTGCTGCTCAACTCGGCCGGCTCGACCGCCGGGACCGGCAACGCCCTCAACAACGTCATTGTCGCCGGCACGGTCGGCGCGACGCTGAACGGCCTGGCCGGCGACGACGTGCTGGTCGGCGGCGCGGGCGGGGACCTGTTCAAGGTCTCGGCCGGCAACGGCTCCGACGCCATCATGAGCTTCAAGCCCGGCAGCGACGTCATCCAGCTGAGCGGCTATGGCGTGACCAGCTTCGCCCAGCTGCAGACCCTGGCCACCCAGAGCGGCGCGGACGTCAAGCTCGGCTTCGCCAACGGCGAGACCCTGGTGATCCGCAACGTCGCCCTGTCCAGCCTGACCGCCTACGATTTTGGTCTGAAGGCCGACCCCGCCGCCATTCCCGCCGGCTATGCCCAGCTGACGGGTCCCGGCGCGGCCTGGACGGCTCATGGCTGGTACGTGCTCAACAACGTCTGGAACCCCGGCGCGCTCGTCTACAACACCGATTACGCGATCAACAGCGCCTACAGCGTCTCGGACATGACGGCCAAGACGACCTTCAACTGGTCCTTCCCCGTCGTCACCGAACCCTATCCGACCGTCCGCGCCTACCCCGAGGTGATCTTCGGTCCTGCCCCGATGAGCGGCGGCCACAAGGCCAGTGACATCGGCGGCGTCTTCCCGGTGCAGGTGAGCACCCTTAAACAGCTGACCGCCGACTACGACGTCAGCTACAAGGGCAACACCGGCGGCTTCAACGTCTCGTTCGACATCTGGCTGACCGACACCCCCAACGGCGGCGCCTCCACCGTCACGACCGAGGTCATGGTCTGGGTGCACAAGGGCGACTTCGACGCCTTCGGCGCCCAGGNTCGTTCGACATCTGGCTGACCGACACCCCCAACGGCGGCGCCTCCACCGTCACGACCGAGGTCATGGTCTGGGTGCACAAGGGCGACTTCGACGCCTTCGGCGCCCAGGTGGGGACCTATTCCAACGGGTCGGTCACCGGCAAGATCTACGCCAACACCACCGGCGACTGGACCTACACCGCCGTCGTCCTCGACCAGGATACGCCCAAGGGCCAGATCGACATCGCCGGGATCCTGACCACGCTCAAGGGCCTGAATCTCGTCTCCTCAAACGACTANCCGCCGTCGTCCTCGACCAGGATACGCCCAAGGGCCAGATCGACATCGCCGGGATCCTGACCACGCTCAAGGGCCTGAATCTCGTCTCCTCAAACGACTACGTCGCCTCGGTGGAGCTGGGCGCGGAGGTCGTCTCAGGCGCCGGTTCGCTGACCATCAACAACCTGGACCTCGACGTTCGGGCCCAGAACGTGGACGGCTCGACCAAGGTCATGCACGTCGAGGGTTCGGGTACGACCACCACGACGGTCCTGGCCAGCCCCACCCTGGCCACCCCCACCCTGGTCGCCCCACCGGAGAAGGCGCTCGACCTGTCCGGCGACGACACCTTCACCTACGACCGCACCGTCGCAACCCTTAGCGGCGGCGCGGGCCACGACACCCTGGTCCTGACCGCCGCCGCAACGGTGGATCTCGGCGACGCCGTGAACCAGGTGGCGGGTGGAACAGCCGTGGTCACCGGCTTCGAGGACGTCGACGCCTCGGCCGCGAGCGGCGCCGTCGTCCTCACCGGATCGACCGCCGACAACAAATTGATCGGCGCCGCCTATGCCGACACCCTGACGGGCGGCGGCGGCGCGGACACCCTGACGGGCGGCGACGGCGCCGACGTCCTTGATGGCGGGACCGGCTCGGACCAGCAACGCGGCGAGGCGGGCGATGATCGCATCGTCTACGACGCCGCCGACACGGTGATCGACGGAGGGGCGGGTCGCGACACCCTGGTCCTCAAGACGGCCGCCACGGTGAACCTGGGGAACTTCTCGACCAGCCAGATCAGCGGCGGAACGGCGTATGTGGGGGGCTTTGAGGATGTCGACGCCTCCGCCGCCAGCGCCGCTGTCGTCCTGAACGGCTCGCAGTACAACAACAAGCTGGTCGGCGGCGCCTTCGCCGACACCCTGANATGTCGACGCCTCCGCCGCCAGCGCCGCTGTCGTCCTGAACGGCTCGCAGTACAACAACAAGCTGGTCGGCGGCGCCTTCGCCGACACCCTGATGGGCAGGGGCGGCTTCGATGTCCTCAACGGCGGGGCCGGGGCCGACTTCCTCGACGGCGGCGCGGACGCCGACCAGCAACGCGGCGAGGCGGGCGACGACCGCATCGTCTACGACGCCGCCGACACCGTCATCGACGGCGGAGCCGGCAGCGACACCCTGGTCCTCAACACGGCCGCCACGGTGAACCTGGGGAACTTCTCGACCAGTCAGGTCAGCGGCGGATCGGCCTATGTCGCGGGCTTTGAGGATGTCGACGCCTCCGCCGCCAGCGCCGCTGTCGTCCTGAACGGCTCGCAGTACAACAACAAGCTGGTCGGCGGCGCCTTCGCCGACACCCTGANAGGATGTCGACGCCTCCGCCGCCAGCGCCGCTGTCGTCCTGAACGGCTCGCAGTACAACAACAAGCTGGTCGGCGGCGCCTTCGCCGACACCCTGATGGGCGGGGGCGGCTTCGATGTCCTCAACGGCGGGGCCGGGGCCGACTTCCTCGACGGCGGCGCGGACGCCGACCAGCAACGCGGCGAGGCCGGGGATGACCGTATCGTCTACGACGCCGCCGACACCGTCATCGACGGCGGGGCCGGTCGCGACACCCTGATCCTCAAGGCGGCCGCCGTCGTGCATCTGGAAAACTTCTCGTCCAGCCAGGTCACGGGCGGCTCAGCCTACGTCTCCGGCTTCGAAGACGTCGACGCCACGGACTCGGTGGGCGCGATCATCGTCACCGGCTCGCAGTTCAACAACACCCTGACCGGCGGAGCCTTCGCCGATACCTTGATGGGGGGAGCAGGGTTTGATGTTCTCAAGGGCGGACTGGGCAACGACGTCCTCGACGGCGGCGCCGACGCGGACCAGGTGCGCGGCGAGGGCGGTGACGACCGCATCGTCTACGACGCCGCCGACATCGTCATCGACGGCGGGGCCGGTCGCGACACCCTGGTCCTCAAGACGGCCGCCACGGTGAACCTGGGCAACTTCTCGACCAGCCAGGTCGTCGGCGGAACCGCCTATGTGTCGGGATTCGAAGACGTCGACGCCTCCGGCGCGACGGCAGGGGTCAAGTTGAACGGATCGGCGTTCAACAACACGCTGATCGGCGGAAGCGGCGCCGACGCCCTGGCGGGCGGCGCGGGCTTTGACACCCTGACTGGCGGCGCGGGTTCGGACCTGTTCGTGTTTGGCGCCTTCAACTCGGGCGACGTCGACAAGATCACTGACTTCTCGCACGCCCAGGGCGATCGCATCGACCTGTCGACTATCGACGCCGTGGCGGGCGGTGTCGACGACCCCTTCGCCTTCATCGGCCAGACCGCCTTCCACCATGTGGCCGGCGAGGTTCGCTACGACGTGGCCGCCGGCGGGGTGACGGTCCAGGCCGACGTCAACGGCGACGGCCATGCGGACTTCTCGATCCTGGTGGCCAACACCACCTCGCTGGTCCACGGCGATTTCATCCTGTAGCCAGGCCTAGAAATCGACCGCGACGCCCTTGCGCTCCCAGTCGCCGAACCGCGTCGGCTCGGGGCCGTCGCGGCCGCCCTCCTCGGTGGGGAGGGCGGCGGCCCGTTCGGCCGTGCGGCGGGCGGCGGCCTCTTCCAGGGCGCGACGGGCGGCGGGGGTGAGCGGCTTGTCGGGCGCCGCGCCGGGCGGCAGATCGGTCTCGGACATGATCGTCTTCCTAGCACCGTCGACGCCAAAAAGCTTGCGCTCGCCGTCGCGTTTGGGCACGGCGGGCGGGTGACTCAGGAACTCAATGACGGCCTCCCCGCACGGGAAGGCGCTCTCGCCCTCATCGACGCGGCCCTGTCGCGGCGCGGGGGGCTCGACGAGGCCGCCTCGGCCAACGCCTTCCGCTTTCTCGAACCGCGGGAGCGGGCCTTCGCGCGCGCCCTGGCCATGGCCGCCCTGCGCCACCTGGGGCCCATCGACCGCGCCCTGGCCGGCAAGCTGGCCAAGGAGCCGCCGCCGCGCGTGCGCAACCTGCTGCGCCTGGGCGCGACCCAGGCCTTCTTCCTGGAGGTCCCGGCCTTCGCCGCCGTGGCCACCAGCGTCGAGCTGGCCGGCGCCAACAAGGCCAGCCGGCCGTTCAAGGGCCTGGTCAACGCCGTGCTGCGCGGCCTGCTGCGCGACGGCCCGCCCTCGGCCGAACCCGAGCACCTGGCGCCGCTGTGGCTGTACGCCCGCTGGGTGGGCGCCTGGGGCAAGGAGACCGCCGACGCGGTCGCCGCCCAGATCGGCTTCGAGCCGGCCACCGACCTGTCGTTGAAGCCCGACGCCGACGCCGAGGCCCTGGCGGCCGAGCTGGAGGGCGAGATCCTCCCGGGCGGCACGCTGCGCACGTCGCGCCGGGGCGACGTCTCGGCTTGGCCGGCCTTCGAGGACGGCGTCTGGTGGGTGCAGGACGCCGCCGCCGCCATCTCCGCCCGCCTGCTGGACGTCCAGCCCGGCCAGACCGCCCTGGACCTGTGCGCCGCGCCGGGCGGCAAGACCCTGCAACTGGCCGCCGCCGGCGCCGTTACCGTCGCCGTCGACCGCTCGGCCGCCCGCCTGCAGCGCGTCACCGAGAACCTGGCCCGCCTGAACTTGACCGCCGAGGTGATCGCCGCCGACGCCGGCGCCTGGGACGACGCGCGGACCTTCGACGCCGTACTGCTGGACGCCCCGTGCTCGGCCACCGGCACCTTCCGCCGCCATCCGGACGTGCTGTGGGCCGCGCGGCCCGGCGACGTGGCCAGCCTGGCCGCCGTTCAGAGCCGCCTGCTCGACAGCGCCGCGGGCCGGCTGAAGCCCGGCGGACGCCTGGTCTACTGTGTGTGCTCCCTCGAGCCGGAAGAGGGCGAAGCCCAGGTCGAGGCCTTCCTGGCCCGCCGCCCCGACATCGCCCTGGACCCGATCGGCCCCGAGGAAGGCGGCGCTCCGGCCGCCAGCCTGACGCCGCGCGGTACGCTGCGGATCCTGCCCCACCACCGCGAAGGCGGACTGGACGGCTTTTTCGCGGCGCGTTTCGTCAAGCGCTGATCGCCAAGATTTGAGCGGCCGAGAACACTGCAAACCCGTGGGCGGCACGGGCTCGCTTGTGGCGCGAGCCTTAGCCCGCTAAGCCATGGACATGACCGCGCCGCTGATCGCCCCGTCCATTCTCGCCTCCGACTTCGCCAAGCTGGGCGAAGAGGTCGCCGCCATCGAGGCGGCCGGCGCCGACTGGGTGCATGTCGACGTGATGGACGGCCATTTCGTGCCCAACATCACGCTGGGCCCGGACATCGTCAAAGCCATCCGGCCGCACGCCAGCATTCCGTTCGACGTCCACCTGATGATCAGCCCGGCCGATCCGTACCTGGAGGCGTTCCGCGCCGCCGGGGCCGACCTGATCAGCATCCACCCGGAAGCCGGCCCGCACCTGCACCGCTCGCTCAAGCGCATTCGCGAACTGGGGGCCAAGGCCGGGGTGGTGTTCAATCCCTCGACCTCGATCGACCATGTCGAGTGGATCCTGGAGGACGTCGACCTCTTGCTGGTGATGTCGGTGAACCCCGGCTTCGGCGGCCAGAGCTTCATTCCGGGCCAATTGCGCAAGGTCGAGGCCTTGCGGCGGATGGTCGACAAGGCCGGCGCCGACATCATCATCGAGGTCGACGGCGGCGTCACCCCGGTCACGGCCCCGCAGTGCGTGGCGGCGGGGGCCACGGCGCTGGTCGCCGGCTCGGCGGTGTTCAAGGGCGGACCGGCCGCTTATGCCGACAATATCCGCGCCCTGAAGGGGGGCTGATCCAGCGGCATGGAGGGGGCTCCCGAGACAGGTTCCGCCCGCAAGTCCTCCGCCCTGGCCGGCGGCCCCCCCAGTCGCGCCCGAGGGGCCCGAGGCCGCGGCAAACGCACCAAGGGCGTGTTCCTCAAGGCGCTCGGCGCGGCGATCAAGGGCAACGTCGAGCGCGAATGGTTCGGCTCGCCGCCGCATCGGGCGACGATCAGCCGGCCGCGGCCCGTCGGCCTGGCCGCTCACCCGCACGATCCGCGCCCCGTCGATCCCGAGCGCGGCCGCCAGCTGCTGGACGGCCTGATGGTGCTGGACGGCGGCGCCCTGCGACTGGGCGAGACCGGCGATCCGTTCGACCAGCCCAGCCCGACTCGCCAGTTCGCCGCCGCCCTGCACGGCTTCGACTGGCTGCCGCACCTGCTGGCCGCCGGCCCCGGCTCGGCCCGCCTGGCGCTGCGCCTGCTGCAGGACTGGCGGCGGGTGTTTGGAACCTGGAACGTGTTCTCGTGGAGCGGCGAGCGCCTGGAGCGCCGCACCTTCCACCTGGCCTGCGCCGCCAAGGCCCTGGCGCCCGAGGCGTCGGACGCCGAGATCGCGGCCATGGCGCTGGACATCGCCCGCGGGGCCCGCCAGCTGCTCAAGGCCTCGGACGCGCCTGGCCGCAAGCTGGAGCGCGCCGTGGTCGTGGCCATCGCCGGCTGCGCCCTGACCGGCAAGGTCAGCGACCGGCTGATGGTCCAGGGCCTGAAGCGGGTAGGCGCCCTGCTGGACGCCACGGTCCTGCCCGACGGCGGCCACGCCAGCCGCTCGCCGCAGGCGGGCCTGGAACTGCTGTTCGACCTGCTGACCCTCGACGACGCCCTGGGCCAGCGCGGCCGTCCCGCGCCCGAGGGCCTGGGCCGGGCCATCGACCGCCTCAGTTCGTCGGTGCGGTTCTTTACCCTGGCCGACGGTTGCCTGGCGGCGTTCCAGGGCGGGGAGGCGGTCGAGCCGCGGCGGCTCGCGGCCGCCCTGGCCCATGACGACCACGGACCGCGCCCGCCCCAGGCCGCGCCCCATGTCGGCTACCAGAAGATGCAGGGCGGCAGCCTCCAGGTGATGGCCGACGCCGGCCCGCCGGCGGTCGGCGCCCTCAGCGCGGCCGCCTGCGCCCAGCCGGCCGCCGTCGAGATCGTGTTCGGCAAGGACCGGCTGATCACCAGCTGCGGCTGGAGTCCCGAGGCGACCGGGGCCAACGCCTTCCGTCTGTCCGACGCCGCCTCGACCGTGTCGGTAGGCGACGGCTCGGCCGGCCGGCCGCTGTCGGGTTGGCGGGCCGAGGCCCTGGGCCCCTGGCTGATCGACGGCGCGACCGAGGTGGAGGTCAAGCGCCACGACGCCGACGTCGGCGTCTGGCTGGACATCATCCACGACGGCTGGCGCCGCCTGGGCCTGACCCACGCCCGGCGCCTCTATCTTGACATCAAGGCCGACGAGCTGCGCGGCGAGGACAGCCTTCTGCCCGTCGGCTCGGCCAACCCCGACGGCCCGCGCCGCTACCTGCCGTTCTCGGTCACCTTCCACCTGCATCCCGACGCCCGCGCCTCGCTGGCCCGCGACGGCAAGAGCGTGCTGATCAAGGGGCCCTCCAATGTCGGCTGGTGGCTGCGCAACGACGCCGTCGACGTCCATATCGCGCCCTCGGCCCATTTCGATCACGGCCACGCACGGCGGGCCGGGGCCATCGTGCTCAAGAGCCAGGTCCGCCCGGAGAAGGGCGCCAAGATCCGCTGGAAACTGGCCCGGGCGGCCGACCACTAGGATCGGCGCAGGCCTGCGACATTAGGTCCCAGGCCTGCGTCGGGCGGTGCAATTCACAGCCCCCGGCTCGTCCTGTAGCTGTCTTCGGTCACGTCGGCCGGAGGGAGGGGGCAGATGTCGAATCTCGCCGCCCTGCAGCCGATCCTGCGCACCGCGATCGATCCCGTGGTGGTCATGGATCCCCGGGGCGTCATCCTCGACTGGAGCGCCCGGGCCGAAGCGGCCTTCGGCTGGCCGCGCGAGGAGGTCCTGGGCCGAGGCCTGATCGAGGTGCTGGCGCCGCTGCGCCACCAGGCCGCCTATCGGCAGATCCTGACCCGGCGCCTGGCCTCGCCCGAACCGCCGGTCGAGCGCCAGAAGTCCCAGTTGATGGCCGTGCGCAACGACGGCGTCGAAGTTCCCATCGAGGTGTCGCTGGCCGCGTTCGGCGAGCCGGGCGCGACGGTGTTCCTGGGGTTCATCCGCGACGTCACCGACCGCGTCGAGGTGCATGACCGGCTGACCGCCAGCGAGGCGCGGTTCCGGGCCGCCATCGGCGCTGTGGACGGCATCCTGTGGACCAACGACGCCTCCGGCCGGATGGTCGGCGACCAGCCCGGCTGGTCCGCCCTGACCGGCCAGACCCCGGAGATGTATCAGGGTTTTGGCTGGGCCGCGGCGGTCCACCCGGACGACGCCGAACCGACCCTCCAGGCCTGGAAGGCCGCCGTCGCCCAGGGCGGCCCCTACACCTTCGAGCATCGGGTGCGTCGCCATGACGGCGTCTGGCGCGATTTCGCGGTCCGCGCGGTCGCCGTCCTGGAGCCCGACGGTTCGATCCGCGAATGGATCGGCGTGCACACCGACATCACCAAGCGCAAGCGGGCAGAGGAGCGGCTGCGCGAGGGCGAGGCCCGGTTCCGGGCCATGGCCGACTCGGCGCCGGCGCCGGTCTGGATGACCTCGGCCGAGGGCGGGATCACCTTCGCCAACGAGGCCTTCGCCGAGTTCGCCGGGTTGGACGCCCAGGACCTGCTGGGCGACGCTTGGATCGGCATGATCCATCCCGAGGATGTCGCCACCGTCGGAGCCCGGCGCGCGGCGGCGCGCGGCGCGCCGGAGGGGCCCCGGCCCTGGAGCTTCGAGGCGCGGTTCCGGTGCGGCGACGGAACCTATCGCTGGATGGTGGCCAACGCCCGGCCGCAGATCGACGCTCGCGGCCAGTTCCAGGGCTATATCGGCATGGCCATGGACATGACCGAGACCAAGGCGGCCGAGGCTCGCCAGCGTCTGCTGATCAACGAGCTCAACCACCGGGTCAAGAACACCCTGGCCTCGATCCAGTCGATCGTCCGCCAGACCTTGCGGGCGGATGAGGCGACGGCGCGGGTCCGCGAGCGGCTGATCGAACGGTTGCTGGCCATGTCGGCCGCCCATGACGTGCTGACCCGCGAAAGCTGGGAGGGCGCGGCGCTGGACGAGATCGTGCGTCAGGGCGTCGCCCCGTTCGTCGACGATCGCGATCCGGGTCGGGTCAGCATCGACGGGCCCAGCCTGCGGGTCGGCGCCAGCACCGCGCTTTCCCTGGCGCTGGCCGTACACGAACTGGCCACCAACGCCGCCAAGTACGGAGCGCTGTCGACCCCCGCCGGCAAGGTGGTCATCGCCTGGGACCAGGTGGGCGACGACGGGGCGGTGCTGACCTGGGCCGAACACGATGGCCCGCCGGTGGCCCCTCCGGACCGCAAGGGCTTTGGAACCCGCCTGCTGGATCGCGGCCTGTCGGCCGACCTCGGCGGCCAGCCCAAGTTGACCTTCGAGCCG
This sequence comes from Caulobacter sp. Root1472, assembly GCF_001426985.1. NCBI lineage: Bacteria > Pseudomonadati > Pseudomonadota > Alphaproteobacteria > Caulobacterales > Caulobacteraceae > Caulobacter > Caulobacter sp. Root1472. The sequence continues at coordinate 144,379 of NZ_LMFX01000050.1, forward strand.
GAAGGCGTGCGCGCCGTGCTGCCGGTCAGGCTGGCCTAGAAGGCCTCCCCCGCCGGCGTCCGGCGGGCTCTATGACGGCCCCGTCGCGTCCGAAAGCGCCCGGGCCTGCCTGAATCCGAAGCCCAGGCGCAATTCTCCACGCCAAATTTTCGCGGCGGCGCGGCGCGTCGTTTCGCCACGGGGTGTCGAGCGCCTGGGGACGGCTGGTCTTCAATGGCCAAGCTTAGCAAGTGTCGCAGGGCCCAACGCCGCGCCGAAGCGACGCATCGACAAAAGCGCGATCGAGATCTCGGCAATCGTTAACGTGTCGCGAGGCTCTGAACGCTTCCGATTTTGGAGCGCAAGCATTTTGGGGTTTACATAAGTTAGAGCACAACTTCTGCCGCTCATATGATTAGACTTAATGTAGCGAGCCTAGAAGGTCATTTATTTACTCAAAATTAACTTAACAGATCGCTCGAGCGGGGAAACTCGGGCTGAGATATATCTCAACGTTATCTCATTAGGATTCTTTTATCCGCGTTTTTTAAAGGCGAATATAGGACGCTTGGCCATTTTCCCCACGGGTCGGGGAGTAAGGTCCATGAATTCGGAAAACCAAGTCTATTACGTGCAGAACGTCGGCAACGGCTGGAACTACCAGGTCGCCGATGGCGTCTCGCGGTTCGAAGTGCGGGCGGGCGACAACCTGGCCGGCGACGGCCCGACCAAGGAACGGTCGGAGATCGCCAGCGCCGCGAAGCTGCAGACGGGGCAGACCTACGAGATCAGCTTCAGCGTCATGATCGAACCGGGCGCGAAGAACACCGCCGACTGGATGACGCTGGTTCAGCTGCAGTCGACGTTCGACAAGGGCGAGGCCGGCCACAGCCCGGCGTTCGCGCTCGAGATGGTCGGCGACAAGATGCGCGTCGTCACCCGCGATTCGGCCGCGGCGATCTCGACCGACGCCGACATCCGCTATGTCCGGCACTATACCGACACGGCGGACGTGGTCCGCGGCCAGTGGTACGACTTCAAGCTCCAGATCAAGTTCGATCCCTTTGGGCAGGGCCACCTGATGGTCTGGCGCAACGGCGTCGAGCTGGTGGATTTCCACGGCGCCCTGGGCTTTAACGACCTGGTGGGGGCCTATTTCAAGGAGGGGGTCTACCGGGAGTCCTCTCCCGAGACCTTCGCGGCGGACTTCAAGGGCCTGTCGATCAAGACGATCAGCGACACGGTCATTCCTCAGCCCTCGTCCAGCGTCAAACTCGCCGACAGCGTCGCGGCCGCGCCGGCGGCGGCGCCCGTGACGCCCGTAGCGCCCATAACGCCGCCGGCGCCCGTGACGCCGGTCCATGCCATCGTCTCGGGCACCGCCAACGCCGACACCCTGACGAGCGCATCCAAGACGGATATCCTGCACGGCGGCGCCGGCAACGACATCCTGGTGGCCGCGAACGGCGCCTACGAGCTGGATGGCGGAGCGGGTGTCGACACGGTCTCGTTCAAGGGCGTGACCAGCGCCATGATCGTCGACCTGGGCGTGACCACCGCCCAGACCACCGCCCTGGGTTCGATGACGTTCATCAACATCGAGAACCTGATCGGCGGGTCGGGCGCCGACAAGCTTTCGGGCGACGACTTCGCCAACGTCTTGGACGGCGGGGCCGGCCATGACTTCCTGTACGGCAGGGGCGGGGACGACATCCTGCACGGCGGCGCCGGCAATGACGTGCTTGATGGCGGCCTGGGCCGCGATACGGGCGACTGGTCCGACATCACGACCGCGATCGTCGGCAACGAGGCGACCGGCGTGGTCAACACCGGCGACGGCTTCATCGACACGGTCAGCTCGATCGAGGTCTGGAAGCTGGGCAGCGGCTCCGACACCCTGGTGACCAAAAGCGCCAGCACCGTCTACGCGGGGGCCGGCGCCGACAACCTGTCGGACAGCGGCGCCCAGGCCAACACCTTCTATGGCGAGGCGGGCGACGACCGCATCGACGGCATGGGCGGCAACGACTTCATCAGCGGCGGCGACGGCAATGACCGCCTGCTGGGCGGCAGCGGCAACGACATCCTGATCGGCGGCGCCGGCGTCGACACGATGGACGGCGGCGCGGGCAAGGACGTCTTCCAGTTCATGGCCATGAGCGACCTGCCGATCGGCAAGTACGAGACCATCAACGCCTTCGAATCCGGGATCGACAAGCTGGACTTCAGCGCCATCGACGCGGACGGCAAGGCCGCTAACGGCGATACGGCCTTCACCCTGGTGAACCAGTTCCACGGCGTGGCGGGCGAGATCCTGATCTCGCACCCGGCGGGCGCGAACTACTACTACGTCCAGCTCGACAACAACCTGGACCACATCGCCGACGCCACCTTGATCGTCTACGGTCCGACCCTGGTCGCCAGCGACTTCATCCTCTGAAAACAGGCCGGCGTGGGCCGGTCGGCGGGCGATCAAGCCCCGTCCGACCGGCCCAAGACCTGCATTGACTCCCCCGCCGACCCTCGTATTTTCCGCGCCGTCCGCGTGACTGGCGCTAGTGATGGGCAACCATCGGGGAGCGCGGACCTCAACCGCCGCGCGCCTGGGCTCCATTCCGTCGTCACCAGACCCGAGGAGTCCGCCGTGCCCGCCGCCCCCGACTATCCGTCCGCCCCCGATCTCGTCGCCCCCAAGCGCGCCCTGCTGTCGGTGTCCGACAAGACCGGCCTGGTCGAGGCCGCCCAGGTCCTGCACGCGGCCGGGGTCGAGCTGGTCTCGACCGGCGGCACCAAGGCGGCGATCGCCGCGGCCGGCCTGCCGGTCAAGGACGTCTCCGACCTGACGGGCTTTCCGGAGATGATGGACGGCCGGGTCAAGACCCTGCACCCGATCGTGCATGGCGGGCTGCTGGGCGTGCGCGACGCCCCCGAGCACGCCAAGGCCATGGCCGACCACGGCATCGGCGGCATCGATATCCTGTACGTGAACCTCTATCCGTTCGAGGCCACGGTCGCCAAGGGCGGCGACTACGCCGAATGCGTCGAGAACATCGACATCGGCGGCCCGGCCATGATCCGTTCGGCGGCCAAGAACCACGGCTATGTCGCCGTCTGCACCGACCCTTCCGACCTCGCCGAAGTGCTGGAGGCCTTGAAGGCCGGCGGCACCACCCTGGCCCTGCGCCAGACCCTGGCGGCCCGCGCCTACGCCCGCACGGCGGCCTATGACGCGGCGATCTCCACCTGGTTCGCCGCCCAGCTGGGCCAGGACTTCCCGGCCCGCAAGGCGATCGCCGGGACCCTGCGCCAGACCATGCGCTACGGCGAGAACCCACACCAGAAGGCGGCCTTCTACACCTTCCCCAACCCGCGTCCGGGCGTGGCCACGGCCGCCCAGCTGCAGGGCAAGGAACTCAGCTACAACAACATCAACGACACCGACGCGGCCTTCGAGCTGATCGCCGAGTTCGACCCGGCCGCCGGCCCGGCCGTGGCGATCATCAAGCACGCCAATCCCTGCGGCGTGGCCGTCGGCGCCACCCAGCGCCAGGCCTATGAGCGGGCGCTGGCCTGCGATCCGACCTCGGCCTTCGGCGGCATCGTGGCCGTGAACTCGCGCCTGACCCGTGAGGCCGCCGAGGCGATGGTCGAGATCTTCACCGAGGTGGTCATCGCCCCGGAAGCCGACGACGACGCGATCGCCGTGTTCGCGGCCAAGAAGAACCTGCGCCTGTTGGTGACCGGCGGCCTGCCCGACGCGCTGTCGACGGGCGATACGTTCAAGTCGGTGGCCGGCGGCTTCCTGGTCCAGTCGCGCGACGACGCCCGGATCAAGGCTTCGGACCTGAAGATCGTCACCAAACGCCAGCCCACGGACGAGGAAGTGCGCGACATGCTGTTCGCCTTCACGGTCGGCAAGCACGTCAAGTCCAACGCCATCGTCTACGCCCGCGCCGGCCAGACCCTGGGGGTCGGGGCGGGCCAGATGAACCGCAAGGACAGCGCCCGCATCGCCGCCCTTCGGGCGGCTGATTTCGGCTTGGATCTGAAGGGCTGCGCCTGCGCCTCGGAAGCCTTCTTCCCGTTCGCCGACGGCCTGATCCAGGCGGCGGAGGCCGGGGCCACGGCGATCATCCAGCCGGGCGGCTCGATGCGCGATCCCGAGGTGATCGAGGCCGCCGACAAGCTGGGCCTGACCATGGCCTTCACCGGCGTGCGGGTGTTCCGCCACTAAGGCCGGCGTCTGACAACGCGACGGGGACAGGCGCCTGCGCCTGTCCCCGTGCGGGTCCTAGAAGATCTCGAACAGCCCGGCCGCGCCCATGCCGCCGCCGATGCACATGGTCACCACGCCCAGCTTGGCCTTGCGGCGCTTGCCTTCCAGCAGCAGGTGACCGGCGCAGCGGGCCCCGGTCATGCCGAACGGGTGGCCGATGGCGATCGAGCCGCCGTTGACGTTGTACTTCTCCGGATCGATGCCCAGGCGGTCGCGGCTGTAGAGGCATTGGCTGGCGAAGGCCTCGTTCAGCTCCCACAGGTCGATGTCGTCGACCTTCAGGCCATGACGTTCCAAGAGGCGCGGCACGGCGAAGACCGGGCCGATGCCCATCTCGTCGGGCTCGCAGCCGGCGATGGCGAAGCCCTTGAACAGGCCTAGCGGCTCGAGGTTGCGGCGCGCGGCCTCCTTGGCCTCCATCACCACCACGGCCGCCGCGCCGTCGGACAGCTGGCTGGCGTTGCCGGCGGTGACGAAGTTGCCCGGACCCTTGACCGGCTCCAGCTTGGCCAGGCCTTCCAGTGTGGTCTCAGGACGGTTGCACTCATCCTTGGTGACCACATAATCGACCAGGCTCTCTTCCTTGGTCTCCTTGTTGACCACCTTCATCTGGGTGGCCATCGGCACGATTTCCTGGTCGAACAGGCCACTGGCTTGCGCGGCGGCGATCCGCTGCTGGCTGCGCAGCGAATATTCGTCCTGGTATTCGCGGCTGATGTTGTAGCGCTTGGCGACGATGTCGGCGGTGTCGATCATCGCCATCCACAGGGCCGGCTTCTCGCGCATCAGCTTTTCCTCGGTGATGTGGAAGCGGTTCATGTGGCCGCCCCCCTGCACCAGCGAGATCGACTCCACCCCGCCGCCGACGGCGACCGGCGCGCCGTCGTTGCGGACATAGTTGGCGGCGGTGGCGATGGCCTGCAGGCCCGAGGAGCAGAAGCGGTTGACGGTCTGGCCCGAGGTGGTGACCGGCAGGCCGGCCCAGATGGCGGCGTTGCGGGCCACGTTCATGCCCGTGGCGCCTTCGGGACCGCCGCAGCCCAGGACCACGTCCTCGACCTCGGCGCCGTCCAGCTTGGCGCGCGACACCGCGTGCTGGATGGCGTGGCCGGCCATGGCCGCGCCGTGGGTGTTGTTGAACCCGCCGCGGTTGGACTTGGCCAGGCCGGTCCGGGCGTAAGAGACGATGACCGCTTCGCGCATGGGCGCTCTCCCCTTTAAACGTTAGTTTGAATTGGCGGCCACCCTAGACCGGGATTTCCGTCCGCGAAAGGTCACGCGAACGTAAAGCGGAGATCCGCCGAAAAGCCGGTTTGCGTGCGGTAGCGCTAACAGTTCCAGGCAGACCTATAAAGCTTGACCATTGGCGAGGGGCCTCGCCAAGACCACGCCGGCATTGTTGCGCCGATCTCACGCTCCGCATTAAAGATTCGAGGTTTCGAAGTTCTGGTTTGCTTTGGTGTTGACTTTCAATGATTCGGCCAAGAACGCTCAGGTTGCGGTCGAAAATTGAAAATCCAAGAGCCGCCGGGATGAAACGGGAGGAACTCATGCGTCTTGAGAGCCATCGTCGGGGCGCGCGACGCGCGCTGCTGGCCGCCACTTCACTGGCGGCGCTCGTCGTCCCGCCGGCGGTCGCCTCCGCCCAGGACCGGACGGACGTGGTCGAGGAGATCATCGTCACCGCCACCAAGCGCGACGCCACCATCCTGGACGTGCCGTTCTCGATCAACGCCCAAAGCCAGGCCGACATCCAGAAGTCCGGCGCGGTGACCCTGGAGGACCTGTCGCGCAACGTCGCCGGCCTGACGATCCAGAACCTTGGACCCGGCCAGAGCCAGGTGTCGGTGCGCGGCGTCTCGGCCGGCCAGGTGGTCCGCGACCAGCCGGGGGTCAAGGAACAGGTGGGCGTCTATCTCGACGAGTCGGTGATCTCGCTGTCGCTGTTCACCCCGGACATCGACCTGTTCGACCTGAACCGGGTCGAGACCCTGCGCGGGCCGCAGGGCACGCTGTTCGGCTCGGGCTCGGTGGGCGGCACGATCCGCTACATCACCAACCAGCCCAAGCTCGGCGCCTATGAAGGCACGGTCGAGGCCAATTTCAACACGCTGAAGGGCGGCGACGTCGGCGGCTATGTGAAGGGCGCCGTCAACCTGCCGCTGTCGGACAAGGCCGCCCTACGAGTGGTGGGCTACGACACCGAATATGGCGGCTTCGTCGACGCCCTGGGCGAGGGCGGCGCGCGCAAGAACAACGTCAACGACGGCTATCGCCGCGGCGGCCGGGTGTCGCTGCTGTTCAAGCCGACCGAAGACATCACCATCACCCCACGCCTGGTCTACCAGAAGATCCACGCCGGCGGCTTCAACCGCCAGGAGGCGTTCAACCTGTTCGCCAACCCGTTCACCACCACCCGTCCGGCGATCACCCTGGGCGAGCGCGAGCAGTACCTGCTGCTGGACGAGAGCTTCGGCGACAAGACCTTCCTGGGCGATCTGACCGCCTCGTTCGGCTTCAACGGGCTGAAGCTGACCTCGGTGACCAGCTATATCGACCGCAAGATCGCCGTGAACCGCGACGCCAGCGCCCTGAGCGGCAGCGTGTCGGTGGACCTGGGCTTCCCGGCGGCGGCGGTCACCCTGCCGTCCAAGCTGGTCGACACCACCGACCTGGAGCAGTTCACCCAGGAAGCGCGCCTCGGCTCCGACGGCGACGGCCCGTTCCAGTGGCTGGTCGGGGCGTTCTACTCGAAGGTCGACCGGGTCTATAACCAACGCCTGCCCACGCCCGGCTACGACGCCTATACCGACGCTACCCTGGGGGCGGGCACCTCGGCCGCGGTGGCCAACGGCTTCCCGGCCAACTCGCCCTACAACGCCTCGCTGCCCTACAAGATCAAGCAGAAGGCGGTGTTCGGCGAGGCCAGCTATGAGATTCAGAAGCTGACGATCACCGCCGGCGGCCGCTACTACGATTTCAGCGAGAACCGCCGCTTCACCTCCGGCGGCCTGTTCGCCAACGGCGACGACCAGGTGGACAAGACGTCGTCCGACGGCTTCACCCCGCGGCTGCTGCTCAGCTACAAGGCCAATCCAGGCCTGACCTTCAACGCCCAGGCGTCCAAGGGTTTCCGGCTGGGCGGGGTCAACGACCCGCTGAACCTGCCGCTGTGCACCCCGGCCGACGCGGCGATCTTCGGCGGCTTCCAGTCCTACGACGACGAGACGCTGTGGAACTACGAGGGCGGGGTCAAGACCCGGATGGGCGGCGTCACCTTCAACGGGGCGGTGTTCTATACCGACATTAAGAACCTGCAGACCACGCTGGACGCCGGCTCGTGCTCGTCGCGCGTGGTGTTCAACGTGCCCAAGGCCCACACCAAGGGGATCGAGGGCGAGCTGTCGGCCCGCCTGGCGCCCGGTTTCGACCTCCGCGTCTCGGGCAGCCTGCTGCAAGCCGAGTTCGACTCCACGGTCCGCGACGGCACGGGGGCGGTGATCGGCGGCATCCGCGAAGGCAACCGCCTGCCGTCGGTGCCCAAGTTCCAGATCTCGGTCAGCGCCACCTATACGCGGACCCTGACCGAGACCATGGACGGCTATGTCACCGCCTCGTTCCAGCACGTGGGCAATCGCTACACCCAGGCCAGCGACCAGGAGAACAACCCGCGCTCGTTCGTCTCCGGCCTGCCGTTCGGCGGAGCCTCCGGCAATGACGCCACGGTGCTGAACCTGCAGCTGCCCAGCTATGACATCATCAACCTCAGCGCCGGGGTGCAGATGGACGACGGCCTGGACATCATCGCCTACGTCAACAACGTGGCCGACGAGAACGCCCTGCTGTCGTTCGATCGCGAGCGCGGCGGCCGGGCCCGGCTGGGCTATTCGATCGGCCAGCCGCGCACGGCGGGCCTGACGATCCGCAAGTCGTTCTAGGAGCCGGGGACACGCCGTCGCGGCGTGTCCCTTTTCACGCGCGGCGCCAGTTTGGGGGACACGCCGCGAGGGCATGTCCCCGATCTATTGTCCCGGCGGCTTCGCCTCGGCCAGCGGATCGGCGTGGCGGTGGATCATTTTCCAGGCGCCGTCCTCGCGGCGGAAGACCTCGGTGATCCGCAGGTGCATCTCGACCGGCTGGTCGTGGCCGGCGAACCGCACCGTGGCGTGCTGCAGGCCGGTCCAGTAGGCCAGGTCGCCGCTGGCCTGGCTGTGCAGGATCTCCAGCTGGGTCTCGCCGCCAGCCGCGAAGCTGCGGGCGCCGCGGGCGTTGACGGCGGTCACGTGGCCCGCGCCTTCCTCGCGCCCGCCGTTAGGCGGGAAGAAGGTGGCAGGATTGGCCTGGGCGGCGATCTCGCCCAGCGGTCCGGCGTCGCCGTTGACATAGGCCTGGGCGACGCGGCGTCGCTGGTCGAGGAAAGCGGTGAACTCGGTCTCGTCGGTCATCGAAGCCTCCTGAAGCGTCACGCCAGAACGCGCAGGGGCGCCAAACGCACCCTCCCTCCCTATGGGACAGGGTTCTCTATTTTGGCAACACGGTCAGCCCGTCCGGCAGCTCGTTAGTGTCGCCGGGGCGCGGCGGCGCGTGGGCGGCCAGGATGGCGCCGGCCCGGGCGATGGCGGCCACGAAGCCGTCGGCGATGGCCCCGCGCTTGAGGCCGGCGACCAGGTCGGCCACCACCTCGTCCCACACCCCGCTCGGCGCGGCGGCGTGGACGCCGTCGTCGGCGATCACCTCGACCCGGTGCTCGGCCAGGGCGGCGAAGATCAGCACCCCGGTGCGCTCGCGGGTCAGGTGCAGGTCCTTGGCCATGAAGTAGTCCAGCGCCGCCCGGCGCACCCGGGCCTTCTTGATGCCGGAGGGGATCAGCGCGCGGCGCACGGCCGGGATCGAGACCAGGGCGGCGACGACGGCGAAGATCGCCGCCTGCAGGCCGACATAGGTCAGCAGGGCCGACAGGATGGCCACGTCCTGGGCGGCCGCGTGGCCGATGCTCCAGCCGCCGAACAGCCGGCTCAGCATCTCGGGCCGGAAGCCTGCCAGCAGGGCCAGGGCCGGCAGCAGCAGGGCCGCGCTGGTCGCCCAGATCAGCGGGACCGCGCGGTCGTCGCCGACCTCGGGGGCCAGCACGCAATAGATCTCGCCGGCGGTGGTCTTCTCGGCCTGGGCCACCGCCTGGGCGATGCGGTCCTGATCGGCTTGCGAAAGTGTCTTCATCACCAACTTCCCGAGGAGCCGCCGCCGCCGAACGAGCCGCCGCCGCCGGAGAATCCGCCGCCCCCGCCGCCGTCGCTCCAGCCGCCGCCTCCGCCGCGGCCGCCGCTGAGCATGCCGTTCAGGATGATCCAGGGCAGGGCCGAGCCCAGGCCGCCGCCGCGACGTCCGCGACGGCCGAACACCTGGCTGAGCACCACGATGACGACGAACAGGACCAGCAGGGCCAGGATCGGCGAGGGGCCGGCGCTCCGCTCGGCCTGCTGCGACACCTTGAAGGCCTGGGCCGCCTTGGTCTTGGCCTCCTCGTCGGGCAGGGCCAGCTGGGCGATGACCGCGTCGGTCCCGGCGACGACCCCGCCCTCCAGGTCGCCGGCCTTGAACTTCGGCAGGATGGCGGTCTGGATGATGACGCTGGACAGGGCGTCGGTGAGGACCGGCTCCAGGCCGTAGCCGACCTCGATGCGCACCTTGCGCTCGGTCGGGGCGACGATCAGCAGGGCGCCGGTGTTGGTCCCTTTCTGGCCGATGCCCCAGGTGCGGCCCAGCTGGTAGCCGTAGTCCTCGATCTCGTAGCCCTGCAGGCTGGGCACGGTGGCCACCACCAGCTGGCGGCCGGTGGTCTTCTCCAGGCTCTCCAGCTTGGTGGTCAGCTCGGCCTCGACCGCCGGCGACAGGATGTTGGCGCTATCGACGACGCGTCCGCTCAGGGCGGGGAAGGTCGGGCCGGCGGCCAGGGCGGGGAGGGCGAAAAGCACGGCGACCGCCGCCATCAGCCCGCCCACGGCTCCCCTCATCCCGGCGAAGGCCGGGACCCGGGGGAGCTGGCCGATCAAGGCGCTGCGCCCCGACCGGAGACCCGGCGTGGGTCCCGGCCTTCGCCGGGATGAAGGAAGGGAGAGGAACAACCTACTGCGCCGGGCCGGGCTGGGTGTTCACCGCCGGGGCCGCGGGCGCGTCGAAGCTGACGTTCGGCGCCGACTGGGCGTTGGCGGTGGCCTGGAACAGCTGGGCCGGCTTCTGGGAGCCGTACAGGGTCTTGGCCCAGATGATGCTGGGGAAGGTCCGCAACGTGGTGTTGTAGACCTGGGCGGTGTTGTTGTAGTCGCGCCGGGCGATCGCGATGCGGTTCTCGGTGCCCTCCAGCTGGCTCTGCAGGGCCAGGAAGTTCTGGTTCGACTTCAGCTCCGGATAGCTCTCCTGGATCATCATCAGCCGGCCCAGCACGCCCGACAGCTTGTCCTGGGCGGCGGCGTACTGCTGGAACTGGGCCGGGTCGGTGATGGTCGAGGCGTCGACCTTGACCTGGGTGGCGCTGGCCCGCGCCTCGGTGACCGCGGTCAGCACGCCCTTCTCCTGGGCCGCGTAACCCTTCACGGTCGCCACCAGGTTGGGGATCAGGTCGGCGCGCCGCTGGTACTGGTTCTGCACCTCGGCCCAGGCGGTCTTGGTCGCCTCGTCCTGGGTGGGGATGGTGTTGATCCCGCAGCCGGCCAGGAACAGGCTGACGGCGATGACGGGGGCGAGACGGGTGAGGGTTCTGAGCATCCGCATGAAGTCCCTTCGGGCCTGATTGGATCCGGACGTAGCGCCGTATGTCGCTCTTGGCGGTGGTTGGACGCACACTAAGGGCCAGCTTCGCGCCGATGCAAACGCGATGACGACCTGTGCGTGCATTCTCGCGCAATGCGCGCGTTTGTCATCCTTGAAACGTCAGCGGGCGCCCTGCTCGGGGTCGGGCCGTCTTGCGACAATCGGTCGCCAACGGCCTTAATCCGGCGCTCACCTAGACGCGGCAGGATCGCATCCATGATCATGATGGCCGCCTGCGCCGTACTGGGAGCCGTGCTTGGCCTCTACGCCAAGCCGCGCTGGCTGGGCGTGGCCATCGCCCTGGTCCTAGTCGCGGCGATCGAAGGCGGCGACCGCCTTTTCATTGGCCTGATCGACGAACAGCCCAACCGAGAACTGCTGATCGGCCGCCTGCAGGCGATCTTCGGCGAGACCTGGCTGGAGGCCTTCGGGCCGACGGCGGCGGCCGTGGCCGGCGCGGCGTTCGCCGCGATCATGGGCAAGGTCCTGGAGCGCGAAAGCCGGATCGTGGTGATCAACGCCGACGAGATCCGCCGCAAGGCCGGCAAGGACGGCCGATACGCCCGCCTGGAGGGCATGATCCAGGACCGGGCCGCTCCCACCGCGGCCAAGGGCCGTTTCGACTCGATCCTCGGGCAATAGCCCAAAACGCCCGTTTCATTAAAAAATGCTCATGCGAAATAAAATCCGCTTGCGCTATTTCTGAACACTGGTATCTAAGCAGTGCTTAGTTCTGAGCCGACGCCCCCGGTGGGGATACCGGCGCTGACATCCCCGGCTTGGAACGCCCAGTACAGCTTATCGCCGATCATTCGATCCAACTCCCCTGTACACGCTGGAGGGCTCCCATGAAGCTCCAATCCCTGGCGGCCGCCGCCGCCCTGACGACCTGCCTGTTCGCCGGCTCGGCCTTCGCCGATGGCCGCATCGCCGTCGCCCTTGAAAACCCGCTCGCCGCCAAGACCAAGGTCGTCGCCGGCGGCGCCGTCTTCGTCTGCGAAGGCGCCGAGTGCGTCTCGACCGCCGCCCCGTCGCGGGCCCTGACCGCCGTCTCGTGCAAGGCCCTCGCCAAGGAAGTCGGCCGCGTGGCGGCCTTCGGGGGCGAGACCAAGTCGCTGGACGCCGACGACCTGACCCGCTGCAACGCGTCGGCCAAGGCCGGCGTGCAGACGGCCGAGAAGTAATCCGGCCGTTTAGTACCCGGACGCCTTGGGGCCTCCCGCCCCGTCCGGCTGTTTCCTCGAGCATTCGCCTGATGGGGCGGCGGACCGGTTCCGCCGCCCTTTTTCTTCCGACAGGTTCGCACTAAGGGATCTAGCATGACCGCCTCGACCGCCGCCCTGCTGGAAGACGCCCTGCGCCAGGCCGCCGGGGCCGACGCCGAACCGGCCTCGATGATCATCGACTACGCCGCCGCCGGACCGGTCTCCGCCCACAGGGCCTGGATCGAGCGCGCGACCCGCAGCCTGGTCTTCGCCCAGGCCGAGGCCCGTACCGAGGACGGAAATTTGGTGGCCGCCGCCTCGGCTGTGTTCCGCAGGGTCACGCACGGCTAGCGGACCGCTTTTCCGAAACGCCGTCGCACCTTACGCATTGGCCTTGGTTGCGACTGCGAAGGCTGCGTGTTATCAGGCGCGCGGCTTCGGACAGGGCAGCGCGTCAGCGCCGGCCGTCCATGCGCTTTTCTAGAGCGCGCTCAAGCCTTTAAGCCGGGACGAGGGTTAATCTTCTTGTCCGCGGCGATTGCAACGCACCGGGCGGAACAAGTGGCGGACGAAACCAAGGCGACGGATGCGGGTCAGCGCTATGCGCAGTCCCTCTTCGAACTGACGATCGAGAGCAACCAGCTGGTCCAGGTCGAGGCCGACCTGAAGGCGCTGCGCACGATGGTGGCGCAGAGCGCCGACCTGCGTCGCCTGATCGACAGCCCGGCCTTCTCGGCCGAGGACAAGGCCAAGGGCCTGACCGCCGTGGCCGCCAAGGCCCAGTTCCAGCTGCTGACCGCCAAGTTCCTGGGCCTGGTGGCCAGCAACGGCCGGTCCGGCGACCTGCTGGGCGCCATCAGCGCCTTTGTCGAGCTGTCGGCCCAGCACCGTGGCGTCGTCACCGCCGAGGTGACCACGGCCAAGGCCCTGACCGCCGCCCAGCTGAAGGGCGTGTCGGCCGCCGTCGCCGCCGCCGTCGGCAAGACCCCTGAAATCTCGACCCGCGTCGATCCGTCCATCCTGGGCGGCATCAAGGTGCGTGTCGGCTCCCGCCTGTTCGATGCTTCGCTCCGTTCGAAGCTCGATTCCCTGAAATTCGCCCTGAAGCGCGCCTAACGCTTTATAAGCGCGCCCTAAAGATAAAACGCAGAGAGCCCAAGACAGCCATGGACATCCGCGCCGCCGAGATTTCGGCCATCCTCAAGTCGCAGATCGCCAATTTCGGCGAAGAAGCCGCCGTCTCGGACGTCGGCCAGGTGCTGTCCGTCGGTGACGGCATCGCCCGCATCTACGGTCTGGACAACGTCCAGGCCGGCGAGATGGTCGAGTTCCCGAAGGCCGGCGTGAAGGGCATGGCCCTGAACCTCGAGCGCGACAATGTCGGCGCCGTGATCTTCGGCCAGGACCAGGCCATCAAGGAAGGCGACGAAGTCCGCCGCCTCGGCGAGATCGTCGACGTGCCGGTCGGCCGCGGCCTGCTGGGCCGCGTCGTCAACCCGCTGGGCGAGCCGATCGACGGCAAGGGCCCGATCGAATACACCGAGCGTCGCCGGGTCGACGTCAAGGCCCCGGGCATCATTCCGCGCAAGTCGGTGCACGAGCCCGTCCAGACCGGCCTGAAGTCGATCGACACCCTGATCCCGGTCGGCCGCGGCCAGCGCGAACTGATCATCGGCGACCGCCAGACCGGCAAGACCGCCGTCGCCATCGACACCATCCTGAACCAGAAGGCCGCCAACGCCGGCAAGGACGAGAGCGCCAAGCTCTACTGCGTCTATGTCGCCATCGGCCAGAAGCGCTCGACCGTCGCCCAGATCGTCAAGACGCTCGAAGAGCACGGCGCCCTGGAATACACCACCGTCGTGGTGGCCTCGGCCTCGGAGCCGGCCCCGCTGCAATACCTGGCCCCGTTCGCCGGCTGCGCCATGGGCGAGTGGTTCCGCGACAACGGCCTGCATGGCCTGATCATCTATGACGATCTCAGCAAGCAGGCCGTCGCCTATCGCCAGATGTCGCTGCTGCTGCGCCGCCCGCCGGGCCGCGAAGCCTATCCGGGCGACGTCTTCTACCTGCACTCGCGCCTGCTGGAACGCGCCGCCAAGTTGAACGAAGACAACGGCTCGGGCTCGCTGACCGCCCTGCCGATCATCGAGACCCAGGCCAACGACGTGTCGGCCTACATCCCGACCAACGTGATCTCGATCACCGACGGCCAGATCTTCCTGGAAACCGACCTGTTCTACCAGGGCATCCGCCCGGCCGTGAACGTCGGCATCTCGGTGTCGCGCGTCGGCTCGTCGGCCCAGATCAAGGCGATGAAGCAGGTCGCCGGCCCGATCAAGGGCGAGCTGGCCCAGTACCGTGAAATGGCCGCCTTCGCGAAGTTCGGTTCGGACCTGGACGCCTCGACCCAGAAGATGCTGGCCCGCGGCGAGCGCCTGACCGAGCTGCTGAAGCAGCCGCAATACGCGCCGCAAGCGGTGGAAGAGCAGGTCTGCGTGATCTACGCCGGCACCCGCGGCTACCTGGACAAGATCCCGACCTCGTCGGTTCGCCGGTTCGAGAGCGAGTTCCTGGCCCGCCTGCACAGCCAGCACAAGGACCTGCTGGACGGCATCCGCACCAAGAAGGCTCTCGACAAGGACCTGGAGAACACGCTGAAGAGCGTGCTCGACAGCTTCTCGGCGACCTTCGCCTAAGCCCCCTCGGAACGCTCGGAGAGAGTAGCGCCGAATGGCCAGCTTGAAGGAAATGCGCAATCGGATCTCGAGCGTCAAGGCGACGCAGAAGATCACGAAGGCGATGCAGATGGTGGCGGCGGCCAAGCTCCGCCGCAGCCAGGATGCGGCCGAAGCCGCGCGCCCCTATGCGCGTCGGCTGGCGAACGTCATCGCCAACCTGGCGAGCGGCGTGTCCGGCGACGGGGCTCCGGCCCTGCTGGCCGGCACCGGCCGGGACGATCGCCACCTGATCGTCGTGGCCGCCGCCGACCGCGGCCTGGCCGGCGGCTTCACCTCGTCGATCGTCCGCGCCGCCCGCGAGCGGATCGACGCCCTGGTCCACGAGGGCAAGGACGTGAAGATCGTCTGCGTCGGCAAGAAGTCGACCGCCCAGCTGCGCCGCCTGTACGGCGAGCGCATCGTCGAGAACTTCGACCTGTCAGCCTACCGCCAGTTCACCCTGTCGGTGGCCCAGCCGATCGCCGACGTGGTCACGCGCCTGTACGAAGCCGGCGATGTCGACGTGGTCACCCTGTTCTACAGCCGCTTCAGGTCGGTGGTGCAGCAGGTCCCGACCGCGCTGCAGCTGATCCCGGCCGTGGTCGAAGGCGGCGAGCCCGCCTCCGGCCCGGCGGCCGTCTACGAGTACGAGCCCTCGGAAGAGGCCATCCTCGAGACCCTGCTGCCGCGCAACCTGA
This sequence comes from Caulobacter sp. Root1472, assembly GCF_001426985.1. NCBI lineage: Bacteria > Pseudomonadati > Pseudomonadota > Alphaproteobacteria > Caulobacterales > Caulobacteraceae > Caulobacter > Caulobacter sp. Root1472. The sequence continues at coordinate 160,064 of NZ_LMFX01000050.1, forward strand.
CGGTCCAGATCCTGTCGGCCCTGCTCGACAACATGGCCGGCTTCTACGCCAGCCAGATGACGGCGATGGACAACGCCACGCGCAACGCCGGCGACATGATCAAGCGCTACACCCTCGAATACAACCGTTCCCGCCAGGCCCAGATCACCAAGGAGCTGATCGAGATCATCTCCGGCGCCGAAGCCGTCTGATCAAAAGCCTAACGTAAAAAACGCACGCACGAGCACGCACGAAAGACCCTGAACGCCATGGCCAAGACCCCCGCTAAGGCTCCCGCCGCCGTCGCCAAGCCGGCCGCCGTGAAGAAGCCCGCCGCTCCGAAGGCCGCCGCCGCGGCCGCCGCTCCCGCCGTCGCCGCCAAGGCTCCGGCCGCCAAGAAGCCCGCCGCCCCCAAGGCCGCGGCGCCGAAGGCGACCCAGGCCGCCCCGGCCACCATCGGCGCCGCGACCGGCAAGCTGGTGCAGGTCATCGGCGCCGTCGTCGACGTCGAGTTCGAAGGCCCGCTGCCGGCCATCCTGAACGCCCTGGAAACCGTCAACACCGCCTCGGGCCAGCGCCTGGTGTTCGAAGTCGCCCAGCACCTGGGCCAGAACACCGTCCGCGCCATCGCCATGGACGCCACCGAGGGGCTGGTCCGCGGCCAGGCCGTGCGCGACACCGGCGAGTCGATCCGGGTTCCGGTCGGTCCCGGCACCCTGGGCCGCATCATGAACGTCATCGGCGAGCCGATCGACGAGCAGGGCCCGATCCAATCGGACATCTTCCGCACGATCCACCGCGACGCGCCGTCCTTCGCCGAGCAGACCAACACCGCCGAAGTGCTGGTCACCGGAATCAAGGTCATCGACCTGATGTGCCCCTACACCAAGGGCGGCAAGATCGGCCTGTTCGGCGGCGCCGGCGTCGGCAAGACCGTGACGATGCAGGAGCTGATCAACAACATCGCCAAGGCTTACGGCGGTTACTCAGTGCTGGCCGGCGTGGGCGAACGCACCCGCGAAGGCAACGACCTCTATCACGAGATGATCGAGTCGAACGTCAACGTCGACCCGAAGGCCAACAACGGCTCGACCGAAGGCAGCCGCTGCGCCCTGGTCTACGGCCAGATGAACGAACCCCCGGGCGCCCGCGCCCGCGTGGCCCTGACCGGTCTCTCCATCGCCGAATACTTCCGCGATGAAGAAGGCAAGGACGTGCTGCTTTTCGTCGACAACATCTTCCGCTTCACCCAAGCCGGCGCCGAAGTGTCGGCTCTGCTGGGCCGCATCCCCTCGGCCGTGGGCTATCAGCCTACCCTGGCCACCGAGATGGGCAACCTGCAGGAGCGCATCACCTCGACCAACAAGGGCTCGATCACCTCGGTCCAGGCCATCTACGTGCCCGCCGACGACCTGACCGACCCGGCGCCCGCCGCCTCGTTCGCCCACTTGGACGCCACCACCGTCCTGTCGCGCGACATCGCCGCCCAGGCCATCTTCCCCGCCGTCGATCCGCTGGACTCGACCTCGCGGATCATGGACCCGCTGGTCATCGGCGAAGAGCACTACAACGTGGCCCGTTCGGTCCAGGAAGTGCTGCAGCAGTACAAGGCCCTGAAGGACATCATCGCCATCCTGGGCATGGACGAGCTGTCGGAAGAGGACAAGCTGACGGTCGCCCGCGCCCGCAAGATCCAGCGCTTCCTGTCCCAGCCGTTCCACGTCGCCGAGCAGTTCACCAACACGCCCGGCGCCTTCGTCCAGCTGAAGGACACCATCCGCTCGTTCAAGGGCATCGTGGACGGCGAGTACGACCACCTGCCGGAAGCCGCCTTCTACATGGTCGGCCCGATCGAGGAAGCGGTGGCCAAGGCTGAAAAGCTGGCCGGCGAAGCCTGATGACCGACGAGCACGAGCTGATCAACTTCTGCTGCGAAGAGCTCGAGGATGCGGTGTCTTCGGATCCCGAGGACGCGCTGATCGAGCACGACAGCGGATTGATCCTGCTCAATCTGGGTCATCGGGAAGAGGGTGGTGAAACCGGCGTCGTGCTGGCCACCATCCGCTTCTGTCCGTTCTGCGGCACCGAGATCCAGACCGACGAAGACATCGAAGCGGCCCTGGGCGCCGTGGAGACACACGACTGATGGCTAAGCTGCACTTCTCCCTCGTCGCGCCCGAGCGCGAACTGTTCTCGGCCGAGGTCGACCAGGTCGACGCACCGGGCACGGAAGGCGACTTCGGCGTCCTGCCGAACCACGCGCCGTTCATGACCACCCTGCGCGAAGGCCGGGTCACGGTCCGCGACGGCTCGAGCGTGCGCCTGTTCGACATCCAGGGCGGTTTCGCCGACGTCGGCCCGGACGGCTTCACCATCCTGGCCGAGCACGCGGTCGAGGCGGCGTAAGTCCTTCGATGGCCGGGCCTGGCGGTGTCCTGCTGCTGGCCTGGATCGGCGCCTTCGCCGGACCTTTGATCATCCTGACGGCCTGGGCGCTGCTGCGGCGCTCGGGCCGTTTGCGTCTGGCCTGGACCTTGGCGGGGCTGGCGCTGGTCGCCTATGGCCTTGGCGTCTGGGCCTTCCTGATCGAGCCGCGCCTGCTGGTCGTGCGCCAGGTGACGATCGAGTCGCCGGCCTGGCGCGGTCCGCCGGTGCGCCTGGGTCTGATCAGCGACACCCATGTCGCCGCGCCCCATGTCGATCCGGCCCGGGTGGCGCGGGTGGTGGCGCGGATGAACGCCCAGCATCCCGACGCCGTGCTGCTGTTGGGCGACTACGCCGGCGGCCATGAGCCGGCCGCGACCCGGGCCGTTCCCGCCCGGTCGGAGATCCTGCGCGGGGTCGCCGCCTTCAAGGGTCTGCGGGCGCGGCTGGGCGTCTACGCCGTGCTCGGCAATCACGACTGGTGGTACGACGGTCCGGCGATCGAGCGGGCCCTGGCGGCCAGCGGCGCGGTGGTGCTGGAGAACCGCGCGGTGCTCGCGCCGCGCCCCGAAGGCGCCTTCTGGATCGCCGGCCGGGCCGACCTCGACTCCTTCCGCGCCGAGCCGTCCTACCCCCGCGCCTTGGCGGGCGTTCCGACGGCCGCGCCGGTCGTGGTCCTGAGCCGTTGGCCCGACCCGTTCGCCCAGGCGCCGGACCGCGTCGCCCTGACGGTGGCGGGCCACACCCATTGCGGCCAGGTCAATCTGCCGGTGCTGGGCCGCCTGGTCCATGCGTCGCGGGCCGCGCGCCGTTGGGGCTGCGGCGCCTATGTCGACCGCGGGCGGCATCTGTTCGTCACGGGCGGCCTCGGCGTGTCGATTCTGCCCGTCCGCTTTCGGGCGCCGCCCAAGATCGTCATCGTCACCCTGCGGGCGCCAGACTAGAAGAACGTCGTTATGTGGATTCTCGATATCGGGTAGCCTGACGTGCGCCACGCCGGCGCCGGGGAGAACGCGATGCGGATCGCGACGACGGTTCTGATCTCGGCCCTTCTGGCCGCCAGCGCGGCCCAGGCCGCGCCCACCTATCGCCAGGAGGTGGTGGACGTCTTCAAGAGCGTCTGCCTGCCGGCCGGAACCAACGCCGCAGCGGTCGGGCTCGCGGCCGCCAAGCTGGGCTGGAAGCCGGCGCCAGCGTCGATCAAGGCCCTGTGGCAAGATCCAGCGACCAAGGTCTGGGTGTCGCCGACGACGGCGCGGTTCTACCTGGCCCAGGCCCCGCAGGACGGTTTCTGCCAGGTCGGCTACTATGGCGGGGCCCAGCCGCCGACCGATCCGGTCGCCTTTTCCACCCTGCTGCGCAACATCATGATCCATGCCGGCATCGCCGTCGGCTCGGGCTTCGTGAAGACGGCCGAGGATAACCAGCTGATCCAGAAGGGGACGTATCTCTCGCCGGCCTATCCGGGCCTGAAGATGTACGTGGTCGTCGCCAACTTCCCCGATGCGGCGACCTTCGTGCTGAGCACCGCCAAGCCCTGAGCGCGCGCCGCTGGGCAAGTCGCAACGGCCCGGGCGCGGCGGCGTCCGGGCCGTTCGCCGCTTGGGATCAGGCGTCCTCGAGGAGAAGCCGGGCGTTGATCGTGGGATTGCCCAGGGCCGAGAGCGGGAAGCGCGCGCCGATCTCTTCATGGCCGGGCACGGCGACCTCCACGGTGAGTTTGCGGCCGGTGATGCGGTCGGCGTCCAGCTGGAAGTTGACGTTGACGAGGGCCAGCTTGCGGCAGTTCTCACAGTCGCGCGGGGCGTTGGGCTGGAAGAAGGCGCGGGTGGCGACCACCTCGCCGTCGGCCAGCAGGTTGACCTCGAAGGAGCCTGGGATGTTGAGCCGGTCGATGTTCTTGACCATCACCGACACCTTGGCCGCCGGCGGGATGACGAAGGCGCGCGCCGCTGCGATGCTGCCGAGCTTGTTCACCAATGTCGCCTCGGCCGCCATGGCGGGCTCCTCGTAGCCGATGCCGAACGCGATGGTCTGGTCCGCCGTGGTGTCGAAGGGCGGCAGGGCGTTGAACGGCGCCGACAACCAACCTGTATTCCCTTCGAGGGTCGAGGTGAAGCCGGTCAGGGTGGTGGCGGAGTCGTTGACCTGCCAGCGCAGCCAGAGCCGATCGAGATTGCAATGGAAGAACCAGAAGATCGGATCGAACGAGGCGACGTTCTGGTCGGCCATCGTCGGGCCGATCGACATGTGGCCGCCGTCGTGGGCCGCGATGAAGTCGTCCTGCATGCCGCTGACGCCGGAGACGCCCCAAAGGGTTTGCACCAAGGCCGAATTGATGTGCTGGAGCACGCTGTAGCGGGCCAGGCCGGCGTTGATCCCGGCCTGGTCGTTCCGGATCGTGCGATAGCCGGCCCCGTAGGGCGGCCCGAGGTCGGCGGCGACGACATAGCTGTCGAAGGGCGGCTGCTTGAGGAGATCCGGCACGGGCGTGGAGATATCCCAGTAGGGAACGGTGACGTCCTGGCATCCAGGCACCGATCGCAGCGCATCCTCGAAGGCCTTCAGATAGACCCGGTGCCAGGGATTGAAGCGGTCCTCGTGATGCAGGCACCAGGTCTGCGGCAGGCCGTGGACGCCGGCGAGGGCGGCGTAGCTGGTGGGATCGCTGGCGTCCCGGGCCATCACGCCCGTGAACGCCGTCTTCAACTGCTCGATCTCGGCCGGGCTGAGGGTGGCGACGTTCTTGCGGATCCGCTCGGCGGGCGCGGCGGCCGCCAGGGCGGCGATCGTCGGCGCGACGGCGGTTCCCATCGGATAGCCGGCGACGATCCAGTTGCGGAAGGTCTGTGAGCGTTCGGCGCTCCATTTGCGATCCGGCTCGGGCGGCATGTCGCCGCCGGGCTGGGTGGTGTGGGCGTAGATCGCCAGGGCGTTTTTCTTGACCCCGGCATAGGACCCAAGATCGATGTTCTTGGCCGCCATGTGCTGGATGTCGATCGTGTCGAAGAAATAGCGGATGTCGGCCATGTAGGTTGGATTGGCGACGAGCTGTTCAGCCTGCGGCATGTCTGACCCCTGATGCGTGGTGGACGAGGGTTGCGACGGGAGGCCCGTCTTCATTCGGCTTGGGATGGGCTCGCGAGGATTGGGAAGCGATACGAAAGGCGTCGTCCGTCGCGGCCCGCCGCGTCGCCCGCGCCTCGGCGAGGCGACGCAGGCGTCCGTGGTCGGCCCATTGCAGCACCGTGGCCGCCATCATCAGGACGATGTGGTGCCCATGGACGACCAGCGGGGCGAGCATCAGCGGCCAGCAGGTGAGGACGCAGCCCGCGCCATGCCTGAAGCCGTCCAGGGCGCGCCGGCCCGGCGCCGGCCCGGAAGCCTCCGCTGGAGAGGAAGGTCGGCACAGCCTCGAAGCCAGCCGGTGAAAGGGGCTCACCCGCCAAGCCAGCGCCGTCACGGCCATGGCGGTCAGGGCCGCGCCGCGGTCCGGAAGCGCGCCGGCGACCCAGAGCGCGGCGGGAACCAGGGCAAGGCCCGCCAGCAGCCACAGGGCGCCGTAGCCGGCTACGAACAGCGGAAGGGCGCCGGGGGCCTCGGGGGAGGCGTTGCGCGGCGCGGTCAGGGCGGGACCCAGGGCCATCGGTGTCATCGCCAGGACCATGGCCGCCCAACCCTCGGCCAGGCGATCGGCGGGATTCAGCAGCAGTCCAGCTTGCAGGTTTCGCCAGCCATCGCCGATCGCCGACGCGCCCGAGGCGCAGTTGGAAAGGCTCAGGAAGGGGTGGCCGATGGCGATCATCGCCGCCCAACCCAGGCCGGCGACGCACATCAGGATCAGCCACGCGCTGCGGGCTTGCATCATCGCGACGTCCCCCGCCGGCAATATGTTGAGCAACCCTAAGACGTAAAATGGTGGTATACAACTATAAAAACCGAAATTTCGGGCGTTATCCGAAAAGGGAGAAGCGCGCCGTTCCAGTCGCTCCGGCCGCCGCGCCCCTGCCCCTGGGGCGTCCGGTCGCACCCGCGCGCTGAGAAAATTACACCTGTGACCGCTTCTCCGCCTTAATCGGCCACCATAAGGGTTGCGAGGGACCGCTTGTCGGTTTTAATGCCGACCTCTTGCCTAACGGGGATAACTCGACCATGCGCCTTGCGCTCGCCAGCCTCTTTGCTCTCGGCGCGGTTTCGACCGCCGTCGCCCAGGAGCAAACCGCTCCGACTGCTCCGACCGCTCCGGCTCCCGCAGCCGCCCCGGCGCCCGCCGCCGATCCGGCCGCCCAGACCCCCGCCACGCCGGCCGACACCATGACCGCGACCCCCGCCGTGGCCGCGCCGCCCGCCGGCCAGGCGCCGGACTATGTCGCCCCGACCCGCGGCCCGCCGACCACCGACCCGGTCTCGCTGCAGCTGCTGGGCGTGCTCGACAAGGTCTGCAAGCCGGCCGTGGTCGGCGGCGACATGCCGTCCCTGGCCAAGGCCGCCGGGATGAAGAAGAAGAAAGAGCAGTGGGTGATGGATATCGGCAAGCCGTATCTGATCGCCGTCGACAACCCCGGCAGCAACAAGAACGTCTGCACCGTCACCATCCAGTACGCCCAGGGCGACGCCCAGGCCCAGGCCCTGGCTAACGCCCTGCACGACTGGGCGACCTGGGAGAACAAGCCGCAGCTGCGCCTGATCCGTAACGACCTGACGGTCAGCGACGTCAAGCGCCTGACGGTGTCGTGGGACGACGCCTGGGCCGACGGCCACGCCGGCCTGGTCTACATGCGCCTGAAGAAGCTGGACGACAGCTCGATCGGCAAGAACTACGAGCAGGCCCAGATCCTGTACAGCACCACCAGCCGCTAAGGGCGGACGGATCGGGGCTTGTCCCCCGGTCCGGTGGTCCTATCTAGTCGAAGGCGCGGGGACGACCCCGCGCCTTTCGCGTTTCCGGGGACGGCCCCGCCCTGAAGTCTGGGAGCCCGTCATGGCCTGGATCATCCTCTTCGTCGCCGGTCTGTTCGAAATCGGCTGGGCCGTGGGCCTGAAGTTCACGCAAGGCTTCACGCGGCCGGTCCCCACTGTGCTGACCGCGGTCAGCCTGGTGGCCTCGATGGGCCTGCTGGGCTGGGCGGTGAAGTCCCTGCCGCTAGGCACGGCCTATGCGGTCTGGACCGGGGTGGGGGCCGTGGGCACCGCCATCGTCGGCATCCTGCTGTTCAAGGAACCGGCCACGGCCGGGCGGCTGGCCTGCCTGGCGCTGATCGTCTCGGGCATACTGGGCTTGAAGCTGTTCACGCCTTCGCACTGAACGGGCGGCGTCGGGCGCTCGCCCGGCGTCAGCAGCAGGCCGGCGTCGCGCAGCCGCACGCCGCGGGCGATGCTGGCCGTCCACCAGACGATGAACGGCGCGGCGACCAGGCTGGCCGCCGCCACGGCCAGCCACGGCGACAGGCCTGCGCCCGTGGCGGGGCCGAGCGCGGCCAGGGCCAGGCCGATCAGCATCTCGGGCCAGTGGAAGGCCAGGGCCGCGCGGCCGCTCAGCCGGCCCTCGTCGCGCTGCTGGGCCGACCAGCCGGCGTCCCGGCCCAGGGCCACCGACAGCAGGGCGCGGGTGTGGGCCGCCATGATGACCGGGGCGGTCAGGGTCGAGGCCACCGTCTCCAGCCCGACGCTGGCCAGGGCCCGCCAGGCGCCGCCGAACCGCCGGGCCCGACCCTCGGCCAGCATCATCGCGTAGGACATCAGCTTGGGCAGCAGAACGAAAGCCAGGCTGACGGCCAGGACGGCCGCTCCCGCCAGCGGATAGCCGCCGGCCTCGCCCGTCGCCGCGTCCGGCGCCGACAGCAGGGCGCCGGTCACCACCAGGGCGATCCACAGCGGCGCCAGGGCGTAGCTCAGCACGCCCCGCGCCAGGTGCAGGCGGCTGACCGGATGCAGGCCGCGCGCGCCAAGCACGCCAAGGTGCTGCAGGTTGCCCTGGCACCAGCGACGGTCGCGGATCAGGTGGTCGATCAGGGTCGGCGGGCTCTCCTCGAAACTGCCGCCCAGGGCCGGGGCCAGCCGCACGCCCCAGCCGGCCCGGCGCAGGAAGGCGGCCTCGACGAAGTCGTGGCTCAGGATGTGGCCGCCGAACGGCTTCTTGCCCTTCAGATGCGGCAGCCCGCCGGCCTGGGCGAACGCCGCCACCCGCACGATGGCGTTGTGGCCCCAATAATTGCCCTCGGCCCCGCTCCACCAGGCCACGCCCCAGGCCGCCAGCGGGCCGTAGAGGTTGTTGGCGAACTGCTCCAGGCGGCCGAACACCGTGCGGCGTCCGACGATGGTCGGAGCGGTCTGGATCAGGCCCAGCGACGGGTCGGCCTCCATGGCCGCCACCAGCCGCCAAAGGGTCAGGCCGTCCATCAGGCTGTCGGCGTCCAGCACCACCATGTGGTCATAGGCCCCGCCGTGGCGGCGCACCCATTCGGCGACATTGCCGGCCTTGCGGTCGATGTTCTCGGGGCGATGGCGATAGTAGGCCCGAGGCCCGACGCCGCCGCGCCGGAAGGCGGCGAAGCCCCGCTGCTCCTCGGCGACCACCTCGGGCCGGCGGCTGTCGCTGAGCACGACGATGTCGAACATCGGCGTCAGGCCCAGGGCGTGCAGTCCGGCCCGCATGGTCGCCAGCCGGGCGAAGAACGGCCCGACGTCTTCGTGATAGATCGGGGCCAACAGGGCTGTGCGGCTCGTCAGGGCCGGCAAGGGGGCCTGGGCCATGGCCCGCTCCCAGGCGTCGGCCCGGCGCGACAGCCACAGGCCGCCCAGGTTGGCGGCGAACGAGAAGGCCATCCAGCCGAACAGCACCAGGATCAGGCTCACATGCACGACCTCCAGCGGGTCCAGCCCGTCCCGGGCCATGGCCGCCGTCACCGCGAACACCGCCAGGCCGGTCGCCAGGGCGCAGAAGGCCGCCAGGACCGCCCGCCGCCGTCCCAGGCCGGGCTCCGGCCCGAACCGACGCGGCTCGGCGGCGCGGTGCAGAGGCTGGTCCGGCATGGCCAGCGGCGCCAGCGCCGGCGCGCCGGTGTCCGAAACCGGGGCCGCGCCCCCGAAGGAACGACGTTCCGACTCGCGTCTTTGTAGCGGATGGGTATAGGCGTGCATGAAAACCTCTTCCGCGCGGAAACACGTCGCACGCGTCAAGGTTCCTCAAGTTTAGCGACTCTATTGCATTAGTGTTTTGACGCCGAATTTCTGAGCATATCGGCCTCGAATACTGTCAAGAGGCGGTCATTTCGCCGCTTGCAAGTCAAGGAAGGGCCGTGAAAGCGCCGCAATTCGACGGCAGCCGCAGTCCGTCGCAAAACCGGGTCCGCGACCGAAGTCAGGCGGCCGCGCGACCCTCGGCGGCGATGAAGTTCAGGCAGGCGGCGGCGACCTCTTCCCAGCCCGGTTCGCCCGGCAGCCAGTGGCTCATCGACGGGAAGACCTCGCAGGATCCGCCCAGGCGCGCCGCGGTCTGGCGGACGGTGGCCGGTGGATGGATCACGTCCTTGCCGCCGGCGATCGCCAGGGTCGGAACGCCCACGGGGCTGGCGCCGGTGGTCATGAACGGGTCCATGAACCAGTTGAGGGTTTCCCACAGCGCCCGCCCGCTCTCGGCGTTCATCTTGGCGTAGAGACGCTTGCGCTCGGCGCGGGGCAGGCGGTCCAGGGTGTAGCTTTCGACGACGCCATAGTCCGGCGCCACGGCCTGCAGCCAATAGGGGCCCAAGGCGTAGAGGCTGACGGCCGACGCCGCCTCCTCCAGGGACGAGCCGGCGACGCCCCAGGGCGGGGAGGGGGCCAGCAGGATCAGCCGCGAGACCTCGGCGCGGGCGGCGGCCATCTGGGCCACCAGGCCGCCCATCGAGTGGCCGATGAGGATGGGCGGCGCGTCGCAGGCCTCGCACAGGGCGGCGATCTGCTTGGCGTAGTCGACCATCGAGCGGCCGGCCACCAGGGCGCCGTCGCCGTGTCCCAGCAGGTCGGGGGTCTGGACGACGTGGCCGGCGGCCTCGAACGGGCGGCGGAACGTGTCGAACGTCCAGCCGCCGCAGAAGGCGCCGTGCACCATGATCACCGGAGTCGCCATGCGCCCCTCGCCTGTTCGTCGGCCGGAGCGCCGAGTTTCCAGCCTACACGCTCTTCTTCGGTGATGGCGAAGATTTGGCCGCCGACTTCGTCGCGGGCGTCTTGGCCGTTTTCGCAGGCGCCGGAGCCTTGGCGGCGGCGGGCTTGGCCGCCGGCTTCGTTGCGGGAACGGCTTTGGGAGCGGCCTTGGCGGTCGCCTTCTCGGCCGGCGCGGTTTTGGCCGCCGGCTTTTCGGCCGCCGGCTTGGGCGCGGCGGTCTTGGCCGGAGCCTTGGCGGCGGCGGGCTTGGCCTCGGCCTTCGGCTTGGCCGTCGGCTTCGCGGCGGGCGGCGCCTTGGCGGCCTTCGGGGCGGCCTTCGCGGCTGGCGCGGCTTTCGGGGCGCTGGCCTCCGCGGCTGGCGCGGTGTTTGTCGCCTTGGGCTTCGCGGCGGCTTTCGGAGCGGCCTTCGCGGTCACCTTGGCGGCCGGAGCGACCTTGGCCGCGGGTTTCTCGACGGCCGGTTTGGGCGCCGCGGTCTTGGCCGGGGCTTTCGCAGCCGCCGGCTTCGGGGCCGGCGAGGCCTTGGCGGCCTTGGGGGCCGGCGCCGCCTTGGGAGCGGCCGCCTTGGCGGGAGCGGGAGCGGGCTTGGCCGCGGCCTTCGGCTTGGCCGGGGCCTTCGGGGCCGCCGGAGCGGCCTTCGCCGTGGTTTTGGGGGGCTTTGGCTCGGGGGTGATCGCCGTCGGCGCGGCGGGGGCCTTGGCGGCCGGGGTCGGCGCGGGTTCGATCGGAGCCGGGGCGGGCGTCGGCGAGGGCTCCGCGGCCTTCACGGGTTCGGGCGCAGGCGCCGGGGCGGAAGCCGGAGGCGGGCCCGGAGCGGCTTTCGGTTTGCCCGTCAGCCAGGCGATCACGTCGTCGAGAATGCTCATCGTGTTTGGCTCATCTATCAGGTAATGGGCGTTATTGGGGTAGATCTTGAGGTCGGCGGCCGGATATTTTCGGCCTACGCGCCGTACGTCCTCAAGAGGCGTGGTGCGATCCAGGGCGCCGGCCAGGACCAGCACGGGGACGGTCACCTTCGCGGCGTCGACATGGGCGGTCCGGTTCGGATCCTTGTGCGGCCAGGCGAGGTCGGCCAGGACCTGTCCGCTGTCGTGGACCATGGTCGCGTACAGCGCGTCGTGGCGCGCGGCCGGCACGGCGTTCATGACGCCGAACTTGAAGCCCGTCTTCCACATCTTGCCCGCCCTAGCCTCAGGCTTGGACTGTAGGGCCATGTTCAGGAAGGTAAAGACCGACGAGAGCTTGGGCTTGCCGCGGGCGTCGGCCGGCGAGGCGGGGGCGAACAGCACCAGGCGATCGGCGTGGCCGGCCTCGGCGATCTTCTGGGCGATCAGTCCGCCCATGGAGTGGCCGAAGACGATCGGCTTCCTGCCGTCCTCCTTGGCCAGGGTCTGGGCCAGGGCGCTCATCTCGGCGACATAGTCAGCCAGGGTCAGGCCGGCCAGGCCCGCCCGGGGGCCATCCACCGTACGCACGGCCGAGCGGATGGTCGGCGCCACGACGCGGTAGCCCTCGGCCCGCAGCCGCGCGGCCATGGGATCCCAGACGTCCCCAGCGCAACCGTAGCCGTGGATCAGCAGGATCGTATCCGCCATTCCATGCTCCCCCAGCGCGGCAAGATTTCAGCCGCCGCGCGCGAACCCACCGAACGCGGCGACGACCTGTTCGTACACCGCGCGCTTGAAGGGTACGATCAGTTCGGGCGTTTCGTCGAGAGCGCCCCATTTCCAGGCGTCGAACTCGACATGGGCGTCGGCCTCCAGGTCGATCTCGGACTCTTCGCCCAGGAAGCGGAAGGCGAACCAAACCTGCTTCTGACCCTTGAATCCACGGGCTTTTTTCGACGAGGCGAAGTCGGCGGGGAAGTCGTAGATCAGCCAGTTCTCGGTGCGGCCCAGATATTCGACCGAGGTGACGCCGGTCTCCTCGGCCAGTTCCCGGCGCGCGGCGGCCAGCAGGTCCTCGCCGTCGTCGACCCCGCCCTGCGGGAATTGCCAGTTGTGGGGCGGCGGCTGGTTGTGGCGCTTGCCCAGCCAGACGCGGCCGTCCGGATGGAACAGCACGACGCCGACATTGGGGCGGTGATCGGGGTAGGGGTCGCCTAAATCTTGTGGAGGCGTTTGGCTGGGGTTCATCGCTTGGCCATGGCCGAGGCGGGGGCCAGTTGCAAGCCCCTCCCGGACAGACCCGCGGCCCACAGCCGCACCTGGTTGATGGTCACCGGATAGGCGAAGCCCGAGCCCAGGGCTTGGCCGCGACCGGCGGCGCCGGCCTCCAGCATCTTCAGCTGGCCGTCGATCGAGCCGGCCGCCAGTTCGTCGTCGATGATCCGGTCGGCCGAGGCGCGGGGGATCGGGCCGCCGCGCAAGCTGGCCTGGCCGTCGTCGATGAAGGCCAGGCCCCGGGCCTTCAGGGCCAGGGTGAAGGTGGTCATGGCCGTGTCGCTGGTGACGAACCGCGAGCCCAGATAGTTGGTCAGGCCGTAATAGCCGGTGGCCCGCGACATCAGCCATTCCAGCTTGCGCACGGTGTCCTCGGGGCGGTTGGCGGCGATCAGGGTGTAGGGGCCCGGGTCGTTGGCCGGGTAGTCGACCGGCTCCATCGGCGCTTCCAGCAGCACCTCGTGGCCATGGCTGCGGGCCAGGTCGATCCAGCCCTGCAGGCCTTCGGAATAGGGTGCGAACGACAGGGTGATCTCGGGCGGCAGGGTTTCGATGGCCGCGCGGGTGGTCTGGGGGTTGAGGCCCAGGCCGCCGATCACCAAGGCCACCTTGGGGCGGCCGTCGGCGGTGAACGGACGAGCATAGGCGTCGGCGGCGGTCCGGCCGTCCGGGGCGATCACCGGCAGCGAGCCGCCGCCGGGACCCGGCGTGTAGAGCCCGGCGATCGGGGCGGGCGGCAGCGGGCCGTCGGCCGAGGCGACGGTCGGCGGGGCGGCGATCGTCCCGGCCTCGGCGTCGTCGCTCGCGGCGTGGCTGGCGAACGGCAGGTTCGACAGGTCCAGGGCTCCCGGCAGCAGCGGAGCCTCCTGCTCGCCCTCGCCGACCAGGGCCTCGCGCCAGCCGGGCGGGACGTTCTTGGCGGCGCCGATCTGGTCCAGGGCCACCCGCACCAGGGGCGAGCCCTTGTTGGGGTCGCCGGTGACCAGCACCAGCAGGGCCAGGCTCAGCAGGAACAGGAAGGCCGCGGCGCTGGCGCCGATGAACGGATTGGCCGCGGCCGCCAGGATCCGGGCGCGCAGGTCGCCGTCCTCGCGACCGGACGCGGGCGCGTCGGCGCTGTAGGCGGGCTTGCGGGAGAAGGTCACGGCCATGGGGTCCGAACCTAGGCGGGAAGCGCCGAATATATGGTTAATGAAGGGTGCGGCGGAATGGTTCGAATTCCCTCTCCCCCTGCGGGAGAGGGTGTCGTCCGGAGGACGACGGGTGAGGGGTCGAAGAACGAAACCGCCGCGCCCAGCGGTCAGGCTGGACGCGGCGGATCAGTCTGGAAAACACCTCATCCGACCTGCTTCGCAGGCCACCTTCTCCCGCAAGGGGAGAAGGAAGATCCTACTTCTTCTCGACCGGCGGGCCCTTGCCGGCCGCGGCGGCGGCCTTGGCGGTAACCTCGGCGATCTTGGCCTGGGGCTTGGGCAGTTTCGGCACGGCCTCGACCGAGCCGGCCTTCAGCACGGCGATGGCGCGCTGCAGCTGGAAGTCGTCCTTCTTGTCGTCGAAGCCGGGCGGCGGCGCCTCGGCCGGCGTGTGGACGCCCTGGCGGCTCTTGCCCTCGTCGGCGTTCAGCGCGTTCTTGAAGCTGGCCTCGCTGAACCACACGCGGTTGGCGATGTCCTGGGCCTGGTCGCGGGTCTGGGCCACTTCCAGGTCGGGCTCGATGCCGGTCTTCTGGATCGAGCGGCCCGACGGGGTGAAGTAGCGCGCCGTCGTCAGCTTCAGGGCGCCGTCGGCCCCGCCGCGCAGCGGGATCACCGTCTGCACCGAGCCCTTGCCGAAGCTGGTGATGCCCACCAGCTCGGCGCGGTGGCGGTCCTGCAGGGCGCCGGCGACGATTTCGGCCGCCGACGCCGAGCCCTGGTTGATCAGCACCACCACCGGCAGGCCGTTCAGCAGGTCGCCGGGCTTGGCGTTGTAGCGCTGGATATCGCGCGGGTCGCGGCCGCGCTGGCTGACCACCTCGCCGCCGTCCAGGAACACGTCCGAGACCCCCACGGCCTGGTCCAGCAGGCCGCCGGGATTGTTGCGCAGGTCGAAGATCAGCCCCTTCATGTGGGGGTTCTTGGCCTTCAGGTCGTTGATCGAGGCGGTCAGGGCGTCGGTGGCCTTCTCGTTGAAGCCGGGCAGGCGGACATAGCCGTAGTCGCCCTCCATGCGGGCGATGGCGGCCTTGGGCTTGATCACCTCGCGCGTCAGCTTGACGTCGAACGGGTCGGTCTTCTCGCGGGCGATGGTCAGGGTGACCACCTCGCCGGCCGCGCCGCGCATCTGCTTGACCGCCTCGTTGACGGTCAGGCCCAGCACCGACTGGCCGTTGACCGCGGTGATATAGTCGCCGGCCTGGATGCCGGCGCGCGAGGCGGGCGTGCCGTCCATCGGCGAGATCACCTTGACCACGCCGTCCTCGCTGGTCACCTCGATGCCCAGCCCGCCGTACTCGCCGCGGGTGGTGTCCTGCATGTCCTCGAAGCTGTCGGGCGACAGGTAACCGGAATGCGGGTCCAGGCTGGTCAGCATGCCGTCCAGCGCCGCCTCGATCAGCTTCTTGTTGTCGACCTCCGAGACGTACTGGTTGTCGACGGTCTGCAGGACATCGCCGAACAGCTCCAGCATCTTGTAGGTCTGGCCCTTGCTCGCGCTGGTCGCCTGGGCGATGGGGCTGACATAGGCCATGGTCCCCGCACCGAGGACGAAGGCCGAAACACCGATGAGCAGGTACTTGCGCATGTGGCCGAAATGGCTCCCTGACGACGCCGTCGCGCCGCGTTAAAAACTCGTCGTTCCGCTCGACTAAAGCGGACCCTTGTTCATTTGACGGCCATCATCGCTGAAAAAGCCGTCTATCGCGATCCTTGTTTCAGCCAGCGCTCCGGATCGGCTGGAACGCCGTCTTCCCGAACCTCGAAATAGAGTTCTGGCTCCGAGGCGCCATGGTCCGCCATCCGGCCAACCGTCGCGCCGGGTGCGACAGATTGTCCGGGCGCCACCGAAACCTGGTCCAGGCCGGCCAGCACCAGATGGTAGGCGCCCTGGGCGCGCAGGATCAAGACCGTGCCCCAGCCGTTCAGTGGTCCGGCGTATTCGACCACGCTGGCGGCGGGACTGGCCACGGCGTGACCCTTTTCCGTGCGGATCGTCAGCCCGGCGGCGCGGCCGCCGGCCGGCATGGCCTGGCCGAACCGGCGCTCCAGCGGTCCGGGGGCGGGCGAGACCAGGACCAGCGGCCCGGTCGCCGGCCGGGGCGTCAGCCCGTCGGTCAGGGCGCCCAGCGTGCCCTGGTCGTCTCCCGTCAGCGCTTCTTGTGCATAGGCGCGTTCCAGCTGGGTCTTCTCGACGATCATCCGCTCCAGGTCGCCCTTGCGGTCGGCGACCAGGCTCTCGGCGGTGAACAGCTCCTCGGAGGCGGCGGCGGCCTGACGGCGCAGGGCCGAAACGGCGCGGGCCTGGCGGGCGTAGCCGTCGGCCCGGGCCTGCAGCTCCGGGGTCATGGCGCGGATCAGGATCGCGGCCCGCACCGCGTCGCGGGCGTCGCCCGGGCTGACCAGCAGGGCCGGGGGCGGATCGCGGCGGAAAAGCTGCAGAGCGCTGAGCAGCCGGGCCAGCTGGCCCCGGTCGCGGCCCAGCTCGGCGACCAGCGCCGACTCCCGCTGGTGCAGGACCTCCAGCCGGGCGCGCTTGGCCGCCACGTCGCCGCCGGCGTCGACCCGCTGGCGGCCCAGGGCGTCCAGTTCGCCGCGCAGGTCGGCGATCTCGCGCCGGGTGTCGGCGGCGGCCTGCTCGTCCCTGGCCTTCTGACTGACGGGCGCCCGCTGGCCGACCTGGGCCGCGACGAGGCCGCCGGCGCCCAGCAGGACGGCCAGGAGGCTGGCGGTGATCAGGACGACGCGGCGCGACATATGCCGATCAATGCCTCAATCGCGATGATACGGCGAGCCCGCCAGGATGGTGACGGCGCGGTAGACCTGCTCGGCCAGCATGGCGCGGGCCAGGGCGTGGGGCCAGGTCTGGGGACCGAAGGCCAGGGTCTCGTCGGCCGCCGCCAGGATGGAGGGATCCAACCCGTCGGCCCCGCCGATCAGGAACACGACCTTGCGATGGCCGTCGTCGCGCAGCCGGCCCAGATGCTCGGCGAAGGCCCGCGAGGGCCGCACCTTGCCGTGCTCGTCGCAGGCGATGACGTAGGCGCCCTCCAGGTGCGGGCGCAGCACCTCGGCCTCGGCGGCCTTGCCGGGCTTGCGGGCCTCGACCTCGACGATCTCGAACGGCCCCAGGGCCAGGGCGCGGCCGGACGCCGTGGCCCGGGACGCGTAGTCCACGGCCAGCTGCGCCTCGACCATGCGGCCGAGCCTTCCGACGGTGAGGAGGGTGATCTTCATCAAGGCCCTGCGTTGAAACCCCGTCCTTCGACAGGCTCAGGATGAGGTTTCAAGGGTGACGCGGACGATAGGCGGCCCTCATCCTGAGCTTGTCGAAGGACGAGGGCGGATTCCGGACCCGCCTAGTTCGACGCCAGCCGGTGCGGCGCGTCGACGGCCCAGATCTTCTCGATGTTGTAGAACGAGCGGACTTCCGGACGGAACAGATGGACCACCACGTCGCCGGCGTCGATCAGCACCCAGTCGCAATGCGGCAGGCCTTCGACCCGCGCCTTGCCGAAGCCGCTCTCCTTGAGCGCCCGGATGATGTGGTCGGCCAGGGCGCCGACGTGGCGGTGCGACCGGCCCGACGCCACGATCAGGCTGTCGGCGACCGAGCTCTTGTCCGTCAGGTCGATGTGGACGATGTCCTGGGCCTTGTCGTCGTCGAGACGCGACAGGATCAGGGTCTCGAGGGCCTTGATACTCAGGTCCAGCTCGGACTCGGTCTTGGTCGAGGTTTCGGAAGAAACCGATCCCTCGTGCGCCGTCGGCGCGGGGTCGCTACGCAGCGGAAATGCTCCTTGGTGGGTTCGCGCAAACCCCTCCATAGCACGGAAGACTCCAAATGATGAGGGGGAACGTGGAAATGGGCGATTCCGGACGCATGATGTCGCTATTGGGCGACCGCCGCCCGATGTAGCTTCGCCGTCCCGAACCTTCCGCGGATGCGCCAATGCTGACACCCGAAGACAGAGCGATGGGCCCCGTCCTGTGGATGGTGAGCGGGGTTTTCGCCGTGATCATCGCCGCTTGCCTCTATTGGGGGCGGATACCGTTCAGCCGCTATGAGCTGGTCCGGCGCGACGAGAAGCCCGGGCTGTTCTGGCTTGGCGTCGCGACCTGGGGATTGATGTTCGTCGCGGCCGTGTGGGGCGCGCTCTATTTTACCTTGCCGGAGGCTTGAGCGTGACGCCTAACCCTTCGTCTGCCGCTTCCGCAGCGCCGTCGACGAGGCGTAGTTCAGCGGGCCGGTCAGGTAGACCCAGGCCGGAGCGGTGGCGTCGGCCAGGATCGAGGCCTCGCTGGCCGGGCGGCGGGCGAAGGCGAAGCGGCGGGCGGCCGGCGAGGTGCGGGCCTTCAGGGCCGCCCAGGGTCGCGAGATCACCGCCACCGGCACCTCGCGCATGATCTGGGTCCAGCCGCGCCAGCGATGGAACGTGGCCAGGCTGTCGGCCCCCATGATCCAGACGAACTTCACGCCCGGGAACCGCGCCCGCAGCACCCGCAGGGTGTCGATGGTGTATTGCGAGCCCAGCCGCGTCTCGGCGTCGGAGACGATCATGCCGGCCCCGCGCGCCTGCTGCCGGGCCCCGGCCAGGCGCTCGGCCAGGGGCCGCGTCTCGTGCGTCGACTTCAGCGGGTTCTGCGGCGAGACCAGCCAGATCACCTTGTCCAGCTCCAGGCGTCGCAGCGCGGTCTCGGCGACGTGGGCGTGGCCCTCGTGCGCCGGGTTGAAGCTGCCGCCGAACAGGCCCACGCGCAGGCCGGGCTCCAGGTGGAAGCCCAGCCTCTGCGCCGAGGGGCGGCCGGCTTCAGGGACGAGTCTGGCCGGTCCCGCGAACCACATATTTGAACGTCGTCAGTTGCTCGGCCCCGACCGGGCCGCGGGCGTGTAGCTTGTCGGTGGCGATGCCGATCTCGGCCCCGAAGCCGAACTCGCCGCCGTCGGCGAACTGGGTCGAGGCGTTGACCAGCACGATGGCGCTGTCGACCAGGGCCACGAACCGCTCGGCCGCCGCGGCGTCCTCCGTCAGGATCGCGTCGGTATGGCCCGAGCCGTAGGCGGCGATGTGGGCGGCCGCGCCCTCCACCCCGTCGACCACGGCCACCGAGATCGTCGGCGCCAGGTACTCGGTCGACCAGTCGGCCTCGACCGCCGGCTTCATGGTCGGCTCGATGGCCCGCGAGGGGCCGTCGCCGCGCAGCTCGCAGCCGGCCTTGATCAAGGCGTCGGCGATCGGCGGCAGCAGCTTGCCGGCCGCCGCGCGGTCCACCAGAAGCGTCTCGGCCGCGCCGCACACCGACACCCGGCGCATCTTGGCGTTCAGCACGATGTCGACGGCCTTGCGCGGGTCGGCGGCGGCGTGGACGAACACATGGTTCAGGCCCTCCAGGTGGCCCAGCACCGCCACCCTGGCCTCCTGCTGCACCCGGGCGACCAGGCTCTTGCCACCCCGGGGGATGATCAGGTCGATCGTGCGGTCTAGGCCCGACAGGATGGCCCCCACCGCGTCGCGGTCGGGGGTGCGGACGATCTGCACCGCGTCGGTCGAAATCCCCGCCGCCTTCAGCCCCTTGGCGATGGCCGCGTGGAGGGCGAGGTTGGACTGCAGGCACTCGGACCCGCCGCGCAGGATCACCGCATTGCCCGAGCGCACGCACAGGGCCGCGGCGTCGGCGGTGACGTTGGGCCGGCTCTCGAAGATCATGGCGATCACGCCGATGGGGGTGCGGACCCGGGCGATGTCCAGGCCGTTGGGACGCGTCCAGCGGGCGGTCTCCACGCCCAGCGGGTCGGGGATGGCGGCCACGGCCTCGACCCCGGCGGCCACGCCCTCCAGGCGCTCGGCGTTCAGCATCAGCCGCTCGACCATCGGCGCGGTCAGGCCGCCGGCGCCGGCCTTGTCCAGGTCACGGGCGTTGGCGGCCAGGATGGCGGGCGCGTCGGCGCGGATGGCGGCGGCCATGGCCTGGAGCGCGGCGGTGCGCTGGGCTGGCGTGGCCACGCGCAGGACCGACGCCCCGTGCCGAGCCGCCTGTCCCATCGCCGTCATCGTCGCCTGCAAGCTCATGCCCGCGTCGTCCATCGCCATCCTCCGATCCCGGATATGCTCCCCCGATATGCTCAGAGTGAGGCTTACCTAGGCGCTTTGCGGCGGCGGGGGAATGGGGAAAGGGTGGTGGGGGTGTTAGCGGGGCTGGGGAGGGGGAGCCGCCGGGTCTCAAGAGTGGCAATTGCCTGCAAAACTGGTGCGTGCTTGATGGAAAGTCTGTGGATAGGGGGCGAGTATGGCGCAAAGTATGTGGGTTGTAATTCTGACGAGTTCTGTCGCGGGCGGCGTTGTCGGTGGCGTTGTTTCTGGAGTATTTTCGCTTTGGTCAAAAAGTGTCGACTACGTAAACGATTATTATAAGATTGTCGTAAGGCGGCGCGTAGAGGCTTACGAGGAACTGGAAAAATTAGTTTCTATGTTCAAGACGTCGTTGGTGGATGCGGTACGATCTTGAGAATTCAATCTCGAGCGCTGTGGATTAGTGGTCGCGCGTTCGATGTATCGAGGCGATTGAACGTATTATTGTTTCATTTGCCTACCGATACGGAGGGGTGTGTCGTTTTTGGTAAAACTAACTATGAGGCAATAGCGAATTTACGTGTGGAGCTGGAGAGAGTTGTAGCGAGAGATACCCTGCTAATTCACAAGGTTCCGGCATTTCTGCGCGCAAAAAGGCGCGAAAAGTCGAGCTTTAGCCAAGTAAATCTGGGTCCCAAGCCTCCATCCGCCCCGGATGAGGCCGCGCCTTAAAGCCTTGGTGGATCGGAGCTCTGGCGTCTGGCCGTGTCAAGGACGACGCTCCGCGTCGCCGCGACGCGGCCGCCGGAGGCGGTCCTTGACACGGCCAGACGCCAGAGCAGGCTCGCCATCAAGGTTTCAAGGCGCGGCCTTGCCGCTGGCGGGCGAGGGCGGCAGGGGCGTTTCCGGCAAACGATCTTCCCTCCCCCTTGTGGGGAGGGTGGCCCGCGTAGCGGGTCGGGTGGGGGATCGGTGCAGGGTGTTGGACGGGGCTGGACCGCCGACTCAGCAGGCCCCCACCCGACCCTGGCGCCGCCAGGGCTACCCTCCCCATAAAGGGGAGGGAAGGGTTCTATGCTCGGCGTTCAGCCATGAAGATAAGTGATTTCAAAAGGTTGAACTTTCTCGACCCGATTTGATCCTCACCCTTTCAAACCCCCTTATCCTGTACCCACCTCGTTGCATGGAAAGGGCGCATGGCCAGCGACCGATGCGGCGGCGGGGGGCGATCGAGCGGGACTGGGCTGGAGGGGGTTACTTCAGCGTGTCCGGGGCCTTCCATCGTT